>NZ_CDWRCL010000053.1:14081-19842 GCF_977927575.1 Frankia sp. CcCS3 | reverse complement strand
TCCACGGCCAACCCCGGGACGTACTTACCAAACAGGCCCTAGTCGCCCGGGGTAACTTCGCCTATTGGATGGGTCAGGCGGGAGACCCCGCGATGGCCCGTGACCAGTACGCCGCCCTGCTCCTGATCCACCGGCGGGTCCTCGGCCCCGGCCATCCGGACACGTTGCTCGACCAGCGCAACCTCGCCCACTGGACCGGTGAGGCGGGGGATCCCGCGGGTGCCCGGGACCAGTTCGCCGCGGTACTGGCGCTGTTCGAACGGGCGTTGGGACCCGAGCACCGCGAGACCGTGGCCGCCCGCACCGAGCTCGCCGTCTGGACGGCCCGGTGCCAGCCGTCGTAGGGCAGGGCGGTGCCCCCTTCGGCCTTGGGCGGGCGGCCTTGGGCGGGCTGGTCCGGGGCTGAGCAGGGGAACGCGGCTGCGATCCTGGTCAGCGGCGAAGCGTCAGCGTGCCGTCCCGGACGGTTCCGGCCAGTGTGGTTTCGCCGGTCCAGGTGACTCCGGAGGCATGCTCGGGACTCGGTAGGTCGGCCGGGTCCAGTCCGACAAGCCGCAGTGCCGGCCGGCCGCACTGCGGCGGGTAGGAACCGGCGAGCCCGGTGCACAGGTAACTGGCCCCGTCCGGCCTGATGAGGACGTACCCGCGGACCGTCACCTGCCGGTCAGGCGGGGCGGCGAACGCACCCGCCACATCCAGCACCCTGCCCGGTGCCGGCCCGGTCGGTTCCGCCGGCCCGGCGTTGATCGGACCGGCGCACCCGACGAGCACGCAGAGCAGGAGGGGGAGAAGGGGGAGGGAGACAGGGGGGAGGCGTGTCACGGCGCCCTCCTCCGGCGCGATGAAAATCACGGTAAATTCGAAAAAAAGGGGACGCGCATTTCCCGCGTCCCCCCGGCTGTGGCCAGCCTACAGATTCGCGGTCGCGTAGTACAGGTCGCGCACCTCGTTGCCGAAGTACGGGCCGTTCCACTTGTACCGGACGCCGTTGGCGTCCCAGAACACCCAGCTGTTGACGGAGTCGAGGTATCCGAACGTTCCGTCGAAGTCGTCCAGCCAGGGTCCGCCGCTGGCACCCTCGGTCATGTTGCAGTTGATACCGACGAAGCCGCCGTCGTTGTACGTCGTCCCACTACAGTATTGCAGGGAGAGCCCGTTGAACGGCGCCCGATCCGGGTAGCCGAACTGGTAGACATACTGCACCAGCGGGAAGTTCCATTCGATTCCCTGACCACCGACGACGTTGACGATGTGCTGTCCTGAAGCGTTGGTGTTCAGCACTGCGACGCCGAAGTCGTAGGAACGGTTGGCGTTCTGCACCCAGCTGCTCCAGCTCCAGAGCTGGCGCGCGGACCACACGCTGTAGGGCGCGTTCCCGTTGTTGTAGCGCGGGACGAAGACCCAGTTGGTGAACCAGGCCCCGCCGCCGCCCGAGTTTACGCAGTGGCCGGCGGTGAACACCAGGTTCTTGCCGCCGCTGTTGACGGTGCCGCCCGAGCAGGAGTAGCTGACGCCGCTGCTGTCGGTGAAGAGGACGTGGTGGTCGGCGGGCTGGTCGTCGAGCCGTACCAGGGTGCCGCGGTCGGCCCGAAGCCTGGCCCGCCGCCAGCTGTTCCCGGTGCTGTTCCCGGTACGGGCTCAGTGACATGCGGGTTCACCCGCTCGGCCGGGCCGCCGCGCACCGCCGGCCCCTGTTCCTGGACTTTGCCGCTATTCGCCTTGCTCGGGTCCACCGGCTTGGCCTCGCGCATACGATCTGACGTCCAGAATGTGGACGCCTCCCGTGCCCTACCGTTGGCTATGGAGTCGAAATGAAATAACTTGCGCGTTTCGAACCCTCCACGGGCCTGTGACCTGCGATGATGCTCTCGATCACGTATTTGTTACTTCATTACGTCCCCTATGTCCGGCCCGGCGACCGGTCCAGCCTTCGCCGCACCCGACCGGGCTGCTGCGCCACCCGGATCCGCGACCGCCGGAAGGCCGTAGCCAAGCCCGACGGTCAGGGCTGTCGCAGCTGCAAGCGCAGCCGAACGGGACCATGTGAGACGAGATTTCACTCCGCGCCATCCTCGATTCTGCATTACCGGTCCGACGTCGCATCGAACTCGGCACGCATCGTGGCAGGAGTGCGGAACAATCGGGCTTGAAACCACTGACGACACGCCGGGCTCCATGTCTGCGCCGGCGACGGAGATCGCGAGAATTCACCCGATGACGGCATTCATGCCGCACACCGGCCGTTCAACCGATGCCCTCCATTCGAGACTGGAACCGCGCCCTCGCCGACTGGTCCGTGCGACGGACTGGTGGCAGCCGGTCAGCCGACCGCCACCAGGGCTCCACCCAGGGAAGGAACGACGACCTGTCAACGTCACCATTAGCGGCCCACGTCAATGCTTGTGCATATCCGCCGTACAGCACGCGTCCCTCCCCCGCGTCGGGCGCTATCGCTCCGGAGCGAGGCGCACGGGTAGGACATCCCAGCCGTAGACGATGAAGGAGTGAATCGTCAGAGTAACAGGGCGCCGACCTTTCCTACGTCCCGTCGGAGTGCGGTGCAGCGGCCAGCCGTCAAGGGATTTCCGTTCACGAGCCAGTGAACACAAGTCTCTCGAATTTGAACTACGAGTCGATGGAAGAAATCAGGCTGTGGCCCGCCTGCCGCGAATCGCTATGCTGGCCGGGTGGCACGTCCCGGTCCACGGCGCCGGGGACCTGAGCGCGACGCGGGTCGCCTCGGCCAGCGGGAGCTATCACCAGATCCAGCCTTGAGAGAATACCATCGGGTACCGTTCATGACGTTCATATCGGCTTTGATCGACAGAATCTGCTGTACATCGGCATCCTGTCGTCAAGGTCCGGATGGCCCGTCCCGGGCTGCACAAGGCAGCCGATCTCAGGCCGCACCGATGTGGCCAGGCTCTCAGGCCACCATTAGAGTGATCTCCTGGATGCGGTAACAGTACGTCGCGAAGCGACAGCGCCTCGCCATATCCCTGTCGCAATACCTTGAGGAGGAGATCCATGTTCGGTCTGACGGTGCGGTTCGAGGTACGCCCGGACACGGCGGACGCGTTCGACGCGTTGGTGGCCGAGACGGTGCCGCTGATCGCCGCCCACGAAACCGGGACCTTGATCTACACTACCCATCGGGTGACCGGCGACGACAATGCCCGGCTCTTCTACGAGCTCTACCGCGACCGCGAGGCGTTCGAGGATCATGAGAACCAGCCGCACATCCACCACTTCGTCGCCGAGCGGCAGGATCTGCTCACCGGTCCCCCGCGTATCGAGTTCATCACACTGACCTCGGGCACCGGGCTTCCTACGATGACAGGCGCCTGAGAACCCGGCACCTGCCGGTCCGTTCTTCACACGCCCTGGGCCGGAGCCGCTGATGCCGCTTGGCCCAGCCCAGCCCAGCCGGGCAGGAAACCCGCGTCGGCGGACCGTCCGCCGACCAGGCCAGGAGGGTGACGCATGAAGATCGGTTTCATCGGACTCGGCGGAATGGGCGGCGCCATGGCGCGCAATCTGATCGACGCCGGCCACACCGTGCTGGCCTGGAACCGCTCACCGGATCCCGTCACCGAACTGGCCGCCGCCGGTGCGGTCCCCGCCAGCATCTCCGAGGTGTTCGCCACCGGAATCGTCCTCAGCATGCTGGCGGACGACCAGGCCGTCACCGATCGCCTGCTCGATCCGCGGGTGCTGACCGCCGCGCCGGCCGGAGCACTGCATGTGAACATGGCCACCGTCAGCACCGCGCTGGCGATCCGTGCTCGGCGTGAGCACGCCGAGCACGGGCTGCGCTACCTCGCGGCTCCCGTCTTCGGCCGGACCGACGCCGCCCGCGCCGGCAACCTCACCATCGTGACCAGCGGCGATCCGGACGCGATCGCCGAGGTTCAGCCCCTGTTCGACGTCCTCGGCCGGCGAACCTGGACGGTCGGCGACGCGCCGGAACACGCCAACCTGGTGAAGATTCTGGGCAACTATCTAATCGCCTGCAGCATCGAGGCGATGGCGGAGGCGAGCGCCGTCATCGAGGCCGGCGGGATGAACCCGGCCACGTTCATCGAAGTACTCACCGACAACCTGTTCACTGGCCCGGTCTTTACCGGCTATGGCCGCATGATCGGAAACCGGGATTACGAACCCGTCAACTTCCGTCTCCCGCTCGGGTTGAAGGACGTCCAGCTCGCGCTGGCCTCAGGGCTGGAACGGAACGTTCCGCTGCCTTTCGGCGGCGTGCTGCGGGACGCCTTCGTCGACGCGCTGGCGCACGGCCAGACCGACCAGGACTGGGCCGCGGTGGCCGAGACGGCCCGCCGACGCGCCGGGCTCGCCTGATCCACGGCGCCGGGCCGCCACTGCACCGCACTGCACCGATCTCAACGAGCGCAGCACGGACGGGATGTACCTGGCCGAGGACTGTACCCTTGGCCGATCGGTTCCCGCATGGGCGTCACTACGGCTGGCGGCTGTCGTCGTGGTGCTTCTCTGGCTCCGCCGGCACCGGGCCGGACTGCGTGGCCCGGTGATGCGGTCCGGTATCGGCGGACAGCAGGCCGGGCATGGACGCTCCGGTAAGAGCGGGCGGCGAGAAACCCGCGCCACGGCGGGCCGCGGAACCATACCAGCGGTCGTCGTCGAAACCGCTCTCGTCGTCGCTGCCGTCCGGACCGTCCCCGCCGGCGTAGTCCCAGCTCGACGACCAGTTGTCCGACGAGGACTCGACGGAGGCATCGGAGGCGTCCGAACTCGCCCAGTCGAACTCACCACGACCGAACACGAACGAGCCACCCATCGGACGATTCTCCGGTATTGAGCGGTGCACGGACACCGACGCCGACGCCGAGTCGACGACACGCGGGATCACAAGCCAGGCAGTGATGTTGACCCCCACGACGACGAGGATGATGACAATCGGGACCAGATAGCTGTACTCAGGCGGCAGCATGACGGCAAGCGCCGTCAACCCTCCCACCAGGAGGGCGACGCCCGTGGAGATCGCCGCGAGGAGCCGGGCCATAGGCATGTTCCTATCGCCGTACGGCCAGCGACGCCCCCGATCGACGTCAACCCGACAAGCCAGGAGGACGGTTTGGTGACGTGCATCCCGCTTGCACCGTCCGTCCTCACATCATGGGCCGATCTCACATGCTCGGAGAGCCACCCGACCGCGGCCCTCCGTATGTGGCCACGTGCTGACGCCCCCCGCTCCCCCTGGATGGCTTCACGGCTGGACGGCACCAAGACCACCGCATGACGTCAGCGTAGAAGCACGGGGCGACCTCGGGAATCGCGTCGCATCGGCACCCGGAGACGGCCCGGAGACATCGAGGATGCGACTGGGGTGCCGCGGATCGGGGACGGATGGGAACGACCCGGACACCTCAGCCGCGTCCTCAACATACCTGTTCGATAGCTAGTAGTCACTGATCGATTACAGGCAGTTCTAGCCTACACTCCGTTTGGCGTGCCTGTACCCGTATGGCGTACCCACCCGGGCACGGCTCCTCGTGGACGATCGACAGACGGACCACGCGTTTCCCGCGATACATCGACGAAAGATCGCGTTCCGGACCGGGCGGAGGTCATCGGGCGATCCAGCGGACCGGGACGATTCCCGGATGTCGAACCGGCCACACCCCGGCCCCTCGCGGCACGCGGACGCCTTCACCTGGGTAAACAACGAGGTATGACGCACAGGGGACGTAATGAAGTAACAAATACGTGATCGAGAGCATCATCA
>NZ_CDWRCL010000053.1:0-13686 GCF_977927575.1 Frankia sp. CcCS3 | reverse complement strand
TTTCATTTCGACTCCACAGCGATGCGCCCAGCTCAGCGGGGCGAGATGATCCTATGTCGGACACGCGAGGACTGTCCGGGATCGGACAATGGTTCCGTGACAACAGCCACAGGGTGAGCATCGGGTTTCCGGCTTAGTCTGATCGCTCATGAGCGGCGCGCCAATCGGGGTGTTCGACAGCGGGGTGGGCGGTCTGACTGTGGCACGCGCCATTCTGGACCAGCTCCCGCATGAGCCCCTGGTGTATCTCGGGGACACCGCTCGGGCACCCTACGGCCCGCGGCGGATCGCCGAGGTGCGTCGCTACGCGCTCGATGCCCTCGACCGGCTCGTGGACGAGGGCGTGAAACTGCTGGTCATCGCCTGCAACACGGCAAGTGCCGCCTGCCTGCGCGACGCCCGGGAGCGTTACGACGTACCGGTCATCGAAGTGATCATGCCGGCGACTCGCCGGGCGGTCGCGGCGACCCGCAGCGGGCAGGTAGGCGTCATCGGCACGCTGGCGACGATTGCCAGCCGCGCCTACGACGACGCGTTCACCGCCGCCGCGGGCGTGGAGCTGACCGGTGTGGCCTGCCCGGCGTTCGTGGACTTCGTTGAGCGGGGTATCACCTCTGGGCGGCAGTTGCTCGGCCTGACCGAGGCGTACCTCGCACCATTGCAGGAAGCCGGCGTAGACACGGTGATACTCGGATGTACACATTACCCACTGCTGACAGGGGTAATCGGCCTCGTGATGGGAGAGGGCGTCACTCTGGTGAGCAGTGCCGAGGAGACGGCCAAGGACACCTACCGGGTACTCGTCCGGCATGGGCTCTTCCGCGATCCGGGCCTTCCGCCGCCCACGCACCGGTTCCTCACCACGGGTGATCCAACCTTGTTCAGCCGGGTGGGACGCAGGTTCCTCGGCCCCGAACTCGTCGGCGTCGCGGCGGTGTCCCCGCCTGTTCCCGCCGCGCGGGCCACAGTCACGCCTCCAGCCGCCTGGGCCGCCCGAACCGGGGCGGACCAGGAACCCTCCTCCCAGCAGAGCCCGGTGGTGCCACGGTGAAACTGACGATCCTCGGCTGTTCGGGCACGTATCCCGGCCCGACGTCGGCCTGTTCGTCCTACCTTGTCGAGTCGGACGGGTTCCGGCTCGTCCTCGACGCGGGCAACGGGTCCATGGGTGAGCTACAACGGCACTGCGACCTGCGTGAGATCGACGCGGTGCTGCTCAGCCACCTGCACGGCGACCACTGCCTGGACCTGGTGGCCAACTCCTACGCGCGGCGGTACCACCCGGAGGGCATGCCGCCCAAGCTCCCGGTCTACGGCCCGATCAACACCCAGGAACGGCTGTGCGGAGCGTTCGAGAAATGGCCGGACGACAGCCTGGCCGACATCTACGACTTCCGGACCATCGGCGCCGGCTGCCTGCACATCGGGCCGTTCCGGATCGATCTCACCCGGGTGGCCCATCCAGTGGAGGCCTACGGCGTCCGCCTCACCGCCGACGATCGGGTACTGACCTACTCGGGCGACACCGGGGCGTGTGACCGGCTGGTCCGCCTCGCCACCGACAGCGATCTCTTCCTCTGCGAGGCGTCGTTCCTCGACGAGGAGGACAACCCCCCGGACCTGCATCTGACCGGCCGGGAGGCCGGCGAGCACGCCCGGCGAGCCGGTGTGGGCCAGCTCGTGCTCACGCATCTTGTCCCGTGGGGGAACGCCGCCCGTTCCGAGGAGGAAGCGGCCGGCGTGTATGACGGCCCGCTGACCCTCGCGAGCCCCGGCACCGTCTACGAACTCTGAGAACTCTGACGGACCGCACCTCCGCACCTCGGCGCGACCTCGGCGCGCGGCCGGGTCGCCCTGGGCCGATAGTGTCGCGGCGTGATACGAGCGGATGGCAGGAGACCGGACGAACTCCGGCAGGTGACGATCCTGCGGGGATGGCAGGAGCATGCGGAGGGATCCGCGCTGGTCAGCGCGGGCCGGACCAGGGTGCTGTGCGCGGCCTCGGTAACCACGGGGGTCCCGCGCTGGCGCAAGGGCAGCGGCCTGGGCTGGGTGACCGCCGAGTACTCCATGCTTCCACGGGCCACCGACACCCGTAACGATCGCGAGTCCGTGCGCGGCCGCATCTCCGGGCGGACCCACGAGATCTCCCGGCTGATCGGCCGCAGCCTGCGTGCCTGCATCGACCTGAAGGCCCTCGGCGAGAACACCATCGCGATCGACTGCGACGTGCTGCTCGCCGACGGCGGCACGCGCACCGCCGCGATCACCGGCGCCTACGTCGCGCTGGTCGACGCCGCCCGCTGGCTCGGCCGGCCCGGCGCGATCACCACGAGCGTCAGTGCGGTCAGTGTCGGCGTGGTCAAGGGCGAGGCGATGCTCGACCTGGCCTACAGCGAGGATTCCACCGCGGACACCGACATGAACGTGGTGTGCACTGGGGCGGACGGTTTCGTCGAGGTCCAGGGCACCGCCGAGGGCACCCCGTTCGACCGGACGATGCTCGACAGCCTGCTCGACCTTGCAGTGCGTGGATGCGCCCAGCTCACCGCGATCCAGACCGAGGCGTTGCGCGGCCCGGTTCCGGCGGGGCCTCCTCGCCCGGGAGGTGCTCGATGAGCGCCAAACACCACGGATCGACCCGGACGACGAAGGTGGTCCTCGCCAGTCGCAACGAGGCGAAGCTCGCGGAGCTGCGCCGCCTCCTGGCGGCCAGCGGCCTGGCCGTGGAACTGGTGGGCCTGCCGCCCGGCAAGGAGGTACCCGAGACCGGGACGACCTTCGCTGAGAACGCGCTGATCAAGGCGCGGGCGGCGGTCGCGGAGACCGGGCTGCCGGCGGTCGCCGACGACTCCGGGCTCGCCGTCGACGAGCTGGCCGGGATGCCGGGGGTGCGTTCGGCTCGATGGTCGGGCCGGCGCGACGGCACCCGGGTCGAACGGGACACCGCCAACAACACCCTGCTGCTCGCGCAGCTTGACGACGTCCCAGCCGACCGGCGCCACGCCGCCTTCGTCTGCGCGGCGGCCCTGGTCACCCCGGACGGCGTCGAACGGGTCGCCCACGGCGAGCTACGTGGCACCCTGCTGACCGAACCTCGCGGCGCGGGCGGCTTCGGCTACGACCCACTGTTCCTGGCCGACGGTCAGACCCGGACGAACGCCGAACTGTCCGCGGCGGAGAAGGATGCGATCAGCCACCGCGGCCGAGCCTTCGGTGAACTGGCCCTGATCCTCGGCGAGGTCCTCGCCGCCCCACTCACCCCCGCCACCGACTGAACCCCAACCCCCGTATTGCGGCGAAGCCGCCAACCACCCCCGACGGCTCCCCCAGGAAGTTCGCCGAAGGCGAGCTGACGGAAACCCCGAACGGCGCCCTACGCCAGGGGCCCCCGCATTGCGGCGAAGCCGCAATGCGGGGCTAGGCCCACAGCTGCCCTTCCAGGGCGGCCTCGGCTTCTTCGAGGGTGCCGGCGTAGGCGCCAGTGGACAGATACTTCCAGCCACCGTCACAGACGATCAGGACTATATCGGCCGACTTGCCCTCCTTTACCACCCGCTCGGCCTGCGCGAGCGCCGCGTGCAGGATGGCCCCGGTGGAGATCCCGGCGAAGATGCCCTCCTCTTGCACCAGCTCGCGGGTACGACGCAGCGCCTCCCGCGGACCGACCGAGTATCGCGAGGTGAGCACCGACGGGTCGTACAGTTCGGGAACGAACCCCTCGTCGATGTTGCGCAGCCCGTACACCAGCTCGCCGTAGCGCGGTTCGGCCGCGACGATCGAGATGTCCGGCACCCGTTCCTTGAGGTAACGGCCGGTTCCCATGAGGGTTCCGGTCGTGCCGAGGCCCGCCACGAAGTGCGTGATCTCGGGCAGGTCCTCGAGAATCTCCGGCCCGGTCGTCTCATAGTGCGCCTGGGCGTTCGCCGGATTGCCGTACTGGTAGAGCATCACCCAGTCGGGGTTCTCGGCGGCCAGCCGCTTCGCGACGGCGACCGCCTCGTTCGATCCGCCGGCTGCGGGCGAGAACCTGATCTCGGCGCCCCACATCTGCAGGAGCTGACGGCGCTCGATCGAGGTGTTCTCCGGCATCACGCAGATCAGCCGGTAGCCCCGCTGACGACAGGCCATGGCCAGCGAGATCCCGGTATTACCGGACGTCGGTTCGAGCACGGTCGCGCCCGGAGTGAGCAGACCGCGCTTCTCGCCGTCGGCGATCATCCACAGCGCCGCCCGATCCTTGATCGAACCGGTCGGGTTGTCCTGTTCCAGCTTCGCCCACAGCCGGGCATCCGGCGACGGCGACAGTCGCGGAAGCCCGACCAGCGGGGTCCGGCCGACGGAGTCGGCCAGGGAGGAGAAACGCATGAGTCGGGACCCGTCGCTCGCGTCAGTGCTGCCCGGGCGACATGCCAGGCGACACCACGGCCGGCCCCTCGCTGCCCGGAACTTTGGCACTGCCCGGAACTTCGGCGCTGCCCGGAAACTCCCCGGCGTCGACGGAGCCGCCGGCGACGGCAGGAAGAATGGTGACCTCGTCGCCGTCGCTGAGCTTGGCGTCGAGACCGCCGAGGAAACGAACGTCCTCGTCGTTGACGTAGATGTTGACAAAGCGGTGCAGCTCGGAACCGTTGTCACCGGTCACCAGCCGGCCCCGCAGCCCGGCATACCGGGAATCGAGATCGAGGAAGAGCGCGGCGACCGTGTCGCCCGTGCCCTCGACCAGCTTCGAACCTCCCGTGTAGGTACGCAGGATCGTCGGCACACGGACCTGGACTGCCATGGTGCTCCTTTCGCGGGTGCCACCGGCCGGGTTCGGCGGTGGCGCCGCCCGGATGGGCGGGGGTGTCACGTCAGCGGGTTCTACCTCAGGCGGACAAGCGGACGAGTCGTAGGTGCCAAGGCTCCGCAGTCACCATCTTCCCGGACCGTGTCCCTTCCCGAACCGTGTCCGTCGCCGCGTCATCGTCCGTCGCCGCGTCATCTGCAACGCCAGGCCGTCTCAGACGATTTCCACCGGCTCCTCGGTGACCACGCCGTCGACGATCCGGTAAGATCGGAACTCGGTCACGCCCGGCTCCCGGGTGGAGGCCAGCACGTAGTGCGCGCCCGGCTCGGCCGCGAGGGACACGTCGGTTCTGGACGGGTACGCCTCGGTTGCGGTGTGCGAGTGGTAGATGACGACGGGCTCCTCGTCCCGGTCGTCCATCTCCCGCCACACCTTGAGCTGCTCCATTGGATCGAAGCGGTAGAAGGTCGGCGAGCGCTCCGCGTTCTCCATCGGGATGAACCGCTCCGGCCGGTCCGACCCCAGGGGACCGGCGACGATACCACAGGCCTCGTCGGGATGATCACGGCGGGCATGAGCGACGATCGCCTCATAGCAGGCACGGTCCATTCGCAGCACGAGCCTACCGTACGACGCCGAAGGGGCGGTCCGGGCCGATCTCGCCCGCGACTACCCCAGAGCTCGGGTCAGATCGTCGAGCAGTTCGGTCAGGAACGCGTAGACCGCGACGAGCGGTCGGCGGGAATCGTCCGGGTCGAGGTGTTCAAGTTCCGCGGTGGAGTCGTCGTCGGTGAGGCCGAGCCGGGTTCCCAGCACCAACCGGAGGTCGTTCAGCGTCGTCAGCCAGTCCTGAGCGGCCTCCTCGTCGAGCAGGAGCACCCTCCCGGGCGCTGGCACAGCGGACAGCACCCGCCGAGCGGCGTCGCGCTTGCGGGCGAGCAGATCGTCCGTCCGGCGGCGGCGGAAGTCCCCGGAGGCCATCGGATCGTCCGGGTAGGGGTCGGGAAGCAGACGAGCGATCGCCGGGTCGTCCGGCGGCGGCGGCGCGGTGTCACGCAGCCCCACCAGCGCCTCCAGCGGATCCTCGACCGGCGGCGGTTCGAGCAGGGACTCGATCTGGCCGACAAGCTCGATCAGCAACGCCGCCTCGAGCCGGGGAAGGCGCAGCTCGATCCCGGCACGCGTGCGGCGGAAGCCGTCAGCCACGTCCCTCCGTTCCCCCACTCCCACGCTCCCGGCGACGGTGCGCCCGGGACGACCGCCCCACATGACCGTCTGAACCGTCCGACCACGGACGCGGCCAGCCTACCCAGGGCATGCCGCATGGGCTGCTCCGGGCGGCCGAGGCCGACCGGCCGGGCCGGGACACCCCGCCGGTCGGGTTACTGGTCGGGTCAGTCCTGGGCGATCGTGGCCCACAGGCCGTAGGCGTGCAGGCGCTCGGCGTTGGCCTCCATCTCCTCCCTGGTGCCGACGGCCACCGAAGCCCGCCCCTTGTGATGGACGTCGAGCATCAGTTCGGTGGCCTTCGGCTTGCTGTAGCCGAAGAGCTTCTGGAAGACATACGTCACGTATGACATCAGATTGATCGGGTCGTTCCAGACAATGGTGACCCACGGCCGATCGTCATCGAGGGTCTCGTCGACTTCCTCGACATCGAGAGGCGACACGGCGGCGACAGACACGCTGCCTATTGTTACGCCATTCCCGCGACAGTTCTCCTCGACGGGTCGTGTGCCGTGGCCGGCGATCACCTCTCAGAAGGCGGCCCAACTCCGGGAGACGACCGAGTGCCGCGGGGTGGCATCGTCGGGGCCGCGGCCGCACATCGGGGGGCCGCACATCGGGGAGACGGCCAGGATGAGAACCACTTTGCCGCCGCGAAACGGCTCCGACCCGACCGAGACACCCCCTCGCCGCACGCTCGGTGCGTGACCACGACCATGCCGGTGCCGGCCGCGCCCCTTGCCGAGGTGGCGACACACTGCCCATACTGCGCCCTGCAGTGCGGAATGGTGCTGCGCGCCACCCCGGAGAGCGCCACCCCGGAGAGCGCCGGAAAGGACGACGGCCCGGAACCAGCAGGCGGAAGGTCTCCGGGGCCGGTTACCGTGCTCGCCCGCGAGTTCCCCACCAACCGGGGCCGGATGTGCCAGAAGGGGTGGACCTCCGCCGAACTGCTGACCGCCGCGGACCGGCTCACCACCCCGCTGATGCGGCCACGACGCGACGCCCCCCTCGAGCCGGTGAGCTGGGAGCAGGCGCTCGACCGCATCACTGCGGGGATCATCCGCCTCCAGCGTGAACACGGCCCGGACGCGGTCGGCGTCTTCGGCGGCGGCGGGTTGACCAACGAGAAGGCCTACGCCCTGGGCAAGTTCGCGCGGGTGGCGCTGCGCAGCTCCGCGATCGACTACAACGGCCGGTTCTGCATGTCGTCGGCGGCCGCCGCGGGCATCCGCTCGTTCGGGCTGGACCGGGGCCTGCCCTTCCCATTGGAGGACATCGCGCACGCCGGGGCCGTCCTCATGGTCGGCGGCAACGCGGCCGAGACCATGCCCCCGTTCATGCAGTACCTGACCCGCCAGCGGGAGAACGGCGGGGCGCTCGTGGTCGTCGACCCGCGCCTGACGGCCACCGCCCGCGCCGCGGCCCTGCATCTGCAGATCACCCCGGGAACTGACCTGGCCCTGGCCAACGGGCTGGCCCACATCGCCCTAACGGAGGGGTACGCCAACCACGACTTCCTCGCCGCTCGGACGACGGGCCTCGCCGAGTTGCGAGCAGTACTCGCCTCCTACTGGCCCGAACGGGTGGAGCGTATCACCGGAGTGCCGGTGGCAGACCAGTACGCCGCCGTGGGCCTGCTCACCCAGGCCGAACGGGCGATAGTGCTCAGCGCCCGCGGTGCCGAACAACACAGCAAGGGCACCGACACCGTCACGGCGCTCATCAACCTCGCCCTCCTACTGGGGCTGCCCGGCACCCCCCGGGTCGGGCTACGGCTGTCTCACCGGCCAGGGCAACGGGCAAGGCGGCCGGGAACACGGGCAGAAGGCCGACCAGCTTCCCGGCTACCGCAAGATCACCGATCCGGTGGCCCGGGAGCACATCGGTCGGATCTGGGGCGTCGACCCGACGACCATCCCCGGTCCGGGCCGCAGCGCCTACGAGATGCTGGACGCGCTCGGCACGCCGCAGGGGCCGAGGGCGCTCCTCATCCTCGGCAGCAACATCGCCGTCTCCGCCCCCCGGGCCCGTCGGATCACCTCGCGGCTGGCCGCCCTGGACCTGCTCGTCGTCGCCGACTTCGTGCTCAGCGAGACGGCGGCCATGGCCGACGTCGTCCTGCCGACCGCCCAGTGGGCGGAGGAGGAGGGGACGATGACCAATCTGGAGGGTCGGGTACTGCGGCGGGAACGGCTGCGGCCTCCTCCGGCGGGGGTACGCACCGACCTGGAGATCATCGCGGCGCTCGCCGCCCGACTCGGCCACGCCGAGCGATTCCCCGACGAACCACGGGTGGTCTTCGACGAGCTGCGCCGGGCCAGCGCCGGGGGATCGCCGACTACGCGGGCATCAGCTACGAGCGGATCACCGCATTGGACGGGGTGTTCTGGCCCTGCCCGGACGAGACGCACCCGGGTACCCCCCGGATGTTCCTGGACCGCTTCGCCACCCCGGACGGACGGGCTCGGCTCGTGCCGGTCGAGCACCGTCCGGTGGCGGAGGACATCGACCCCGAGTACCCCTACTACCTGACCACCGGACGCGTGCTGGCCCACTACCAGAGCGGTGCGCAGACCCGCCGGATCGGACCCCTCGTCGACGCCGCGCCGGAACCCTTCGTCGAGATCCATCCCGACCTCGCCGAACGGCTCGGGATCGCTGAGGGGGCGCCGGTGCGGGTCACGAGCCGACGAGGCACCTGCGAGGTGCCGGCGAGGCTGACCGACACCCTCCGGTTCGACACCGTCTTCTTGCCCTTCCATTGGGCCGGGGCCGGACGGGCGAACTCTCTGACCAACGACGCGCTCGACCCGACGTCCCGGATGCCCGAGTTCAAGGTGTGCGCGGTCGCGGTCGAGCCGCTCGAGGACCCGGACGACGACCCGATCGGCCACCCGGGCGACGATCGGCATGCCACCGGGTCCGTCCCCACCGCAACGGTCGGGGCTGCCGAACCCGTCCGAGCCATGTCGACGGGCCGCAGCCGACCGAGCGGAAGGCACCAACGGTGATGACCGCAAGACCCCGGACCATGATGCACGACTCCGCACCCCCGTCGGACTTCACAGGGGCCTCCGGGCCGCGCCGCATAGTCATCGTGGGGCATGGGATGGCGGGCTCCCGGATGATCAGTGAGCCTCGTTCCCGAGACCCCAACCTGATCATCACCGTGTTCGGGGAGGAACCGCATCCCGCCTACAACCGCATCCTGCTGTCGAACGTCCTGTCGGGAAAGGCGGATCTGGCCGACATCACCCTGGTCGACCATGCGACGTCCGGCGACAGCGGTGGCGGCGGCCACAGCGATGGCGGCCACAGCGGCGGCGACACGCCCCCGCGCGCCTTGGTCGACGTCCGGGTCGGCGTGGTGGCACACCACATCGACCGTACGCGTCGCACCGTCACGGCCGGCGACGGCAGCGTCGTCGCCTACGACGTACTCATCCTCGCCACCGGGAGCCGGGCGTGGCTGCCACCGATCGAAGGACTGACCCGACCGGATGGGACGCTGCTACCCGGAGTGGCGGCGTTCCGCACCCTCGACGACTGCCGGCGCATCCTCACCCAGGCCGAACGGGCCACCCGCGCGGTGGTGCTCGGCGGCGGCCTGCTCGGCCTGGAGGCGGCCCGCGGCCTGGTCCGCCGCGGTCTGGACACGACGGTCCTGCACGCCGCGGGTCACCTGATGAACCGCCAGCTCGACCGGCGGGCCGGACAGGTGCTGGCCCGGACGCTGGCCGGACTCGGGGTGCGGTCCCGGCTCGAGGCCAGGGTCGTCCGGATCCATGGCGACGAGCGGCTCACCGGGGTGGAGTTGGCCGGCGACGAGGTGCTCGACGCCGATCTGCTGGTGGTCTCGACCGGCCTCGCCGCGGCGGCCGGCCTGCCGGTCGAAGCCGGGATCGTGGTGGACGATCAGATGCGCTCCCCCGCCGATCCGGCCGTGTTCGCGGTCGGTGACTGTGCGCAGCACGACGGGACGGTGCAGGGACTGGTGGCGCCGGCGTGGGACCAGGTCCGGGTGGTGGCTGACCTTGTCACCGGCGCCGACCCCGCCGCGCGCTACAGTGGCGCCCGGCCCGTGACCAGGCTCAAGGCGCCGGGAGTGGATCTCGCCACCATGGGCGAGGTCGACGTGGACGAGTTCGACGAGGACGCCGAGGTGCTGCAGTTCGTCGATGTCACCCGGGGCACCTTCAAGAAGCTGGTGATCCGCGGGGACCGACTGGTGGGCGCGATCATGCTCGGTGACAACCCGACGGTGGGGACCGTGGCGCAGTTGTTCGACCGGCAGGCTCCGGTGCCGGCCGACCGGCGTAGCCTGCTGTTCCCGGCCCGGACCGAGGTCACCGTCACCGACAGTCCGGCGACCCTGCCCGACCGGGTCACCATCTGCCGGTGCAACAACGTGACCAAGGGCGGGATCACCCGCTGCTGGTTGGACGGGGCACGTGACCTGCCGGCGATCGTCACCGGTACCCGGGCGACCACTGGATACGGCACCTGCCGGGACGCCGTCGCGGGCATCGTCGAGTGGCTGGCCGCGGCCGACCCGGACCCCCCGGCCGCGGCGGGCGACAACTGCGCGACCGGCCTGGAGGAATGTCCTCAGACGGACCGGCGCAGCAGCGGCGGGTGCAGCGCGGTCGCCGAGCCACGCCGATACAGTTCGGCGGGCCGACCGCCACCGCGCGGGGAGGTGCGCTGGCCCAGCGGCACGACGAATCCCGGCGTGGACAGCACCTTGCGGCGGAAGTTCGGCGGGTCCAACGCGACGCCCCACGCGGCCTCGTAGACGCGGCGCAGGTCGGCCAAGGTGAACTGGTCCTCGCAGAAAGCGGCGGCAAGCGAAGTGTACTCCAGCTTGGCCCGGGCCCGCTCCACGCCGTCCACCACTATCCGCGGATGGTCGAAGGCCAGCGTCGGGCCGTCGGTCGAGTCCAGGTCCTCCACCGGCCACCAGCGGGCCCGCGGTCCGTCCCGGCCGGGCGGCGGCTGCGGGAGGTTCGGCAGCAGGGCCAGGTAGGCCACGCTGACCACCCGAACACGCGGGTCGCGGTGCGCGCCGCCGTAGGTCCGCAGCTGCTCGAGGTGACCGGTCGTCGTGACGCCCGTCTCGGCCGCGAGCTGCCGCAGGGCCGAGGCGTCGAGATCCTCGTCGCGGTCGACGAAACCACCGGGCAGCGCCCAGCATCCGCCGAACGAGGGATCGTCCCGGCGGATGACCAGGACGCAGAGCCGACCGGCGCGCAGGGTCAGCAGAACCACGTCCACGCTGACGGCGAGGGCGGGCGGCATGACGGCGTCATGCCGCCCGCCCTCGCCGTCCAACGGACCGCGGATCCGGTTCGGTGGAGAGGCGGGCGCCACCCCTCCAGTCTGGCCATCCCCGCGCCGATGCACACGGGTCCCTCCTCGACCTCCCGCCGAAAGCGGCACCTCAGCGGGCGACGCCGCCCGACGGCCCGGGACGGCTCAGGGACGGCCCTCCGCGTGGACGACGGGCAGGCACGGCGGGCCGTAGCCCACCTCCCGGGCGATGGGGGGAAGGGCCGCGAGGGCCAGACGATGGTGCTCGCGAGCGCGCCGGGTGCCGGCCGGCCCGGTCAGGCCACCAACCGGCTCACCGGCCTTCACCAGCGGACGCAACAGGTCCCGGTCCCGGGCCGGGTCGGGCGGTCGCAGCGACGCGGGGAGCGCGTCCCCGGAGCCAGAGGGACCCACCCCCGGACCGGACGGACCGGACGGACCGGACGGCGCGGACAAGCAGTCCGGGGCCGGCGGCGAGCCCGGCGGGCTCGGAAAGATGACATCAGCGACGGCACGGCCGTTGAGGTCATGGCGGCGGATGACCCGCTTGCGCCCCCCACGGGTGCTCTTGCCGACCGACCTCTTCGCCACGGGTTCGCCGTCGACCTCGACCAGCTTGTAGACGAACCCCGCGGTGGGCGCACCCGCACCGGTGACCAGGCTGGTACCGACACCGTAGCCGTCCACCGGGGCATCGCCCAACCGGGCTATGGCGTGCTCGTCCAGATCCCCGGTCGCGATGATCCGTGTTCTGGTCGCACCGAGGCTGTCGAGCTGCGCGCGGACGGCGCCGGCGACCCGACCCAGGTCCCCGCTGTCGATCCGGACAGCCCCGAGCTCGGCGCCCGCCGTCGCGACGGCAGCGGCGACCCCCGCGGGGACGTCGTACGTGTCGACGAGCAGCGTCGTGCCGACACCGAGGGTGGCGACCTGCGCGGCGAACGCCTCAGCCTCACTCGGATGGACGAGTGTGAAGGCGTGCGCACTGGTACCGACGCTGGGGACCTTGTACGCTCGGGCGGCCTCCAGGTTCGACGTGGCTGCGAAACCCACGAGGTAGGCCGCGCGGGCGGCGGCCACGGCGGCGGCCTCATGGGTGCGCCGGGATCCCATCTCGAGACAGGGCCGGTCCCCGGCCGCCCCGACCATCCGGGCCCCCGCGGCCGCGATCGCGCTGTCGTGGTTGAGGATGGCGAGCACGAGTGTCTCGAGCAGCACGGTCTCAGCGAAGGTGCCCTCGACGGCGAGCACTGGCGTCTCGGCGAAAAACGGTTCGCCCTCGGCGAAGCCATGGATGTCGCCGCCGAAGCGGTAGTCCGCCAGCCACTGTGCCGTGACCTCGTCGATGACATCGGCGGCCCACAGAGCGGCTAGCTCGGGCGGCCCGAACCGGAAGTCCGCCAGCGCATCGAGCAGCCGGCCGGTGCCAGCGAACACACCAAAACGGCGACCCGGCGGCAATGATCGGGTGAAGACTTCGAAGACCACACGACGATCCGCCGCGCCGGACCGGAGCGCCGCGCGCAACATGGTCAACTCATAGTGATCGGTCAGGAGTGCCGTCGACATCCGGAACACGGTAGGGACGAGCACGCTCCGATGCGCGCCGACCGGCGATTTGGCGGGCAGGGAAAGGGAGTGCCTTCATCCCGCCTGGGCACGCTGACCTGACAGTGCATGTTGGTCTGGCGGTGGGTAAGCGTCGATTCCCACACGGCCTACACTACACGTTCCATCGACCTTCAGTAGCACACGGGAGAGCCTCGACGTGACCACGCTGATCAGCACTAGGCCGATCAGTACCAGGCCGATCAGCGCAACCCCGACCGGCCCGACGGCGAGCACGGGGAGGATGACTGCGAGAACGGTCAGTCACCTTCGGTCGCAACCCGAACAGAAACGCTCTCCGGGGACCCCCGGGGATCCCCGGGGTCGGCGTGCGATCGTCTTGACCGTGGACCACAGCAATGCCGGGATCTTCCTCGTCACTGTCGGCGGGGCGCTGTTCGCACTGCTGGTGCTCGGCGGCCGGGCGGGCCGGAGCATCGCGCGCGAGGTCTGGAGTCGTATCGGCTTCTTCCGCTGGATACTCCTCCTGATCATCATTGTGATCGTTCTCGACCTCGCGGACGGACTTCCCAACCAATGAACATACATTCGACGGGAACGCCCTCGCATAACACATGGCACCGGGGATGTTGCTGGAAGCCGCAAAATTACACCCACACGAGATGTTCGAATTATGTCACTGCACCCCTAGGGAGTCGAAATGAAATAACTTGCGCGTTTCGAACCCTCCACAGGCCTGTGACCTGCGATGATGCTCTCGATCACGTATTTGTTACTTCATTACGTCC
>NZ_CDWRCL010000052.1:0-19633 GCF_977927575.1 Frankia sp. CcCS3 | reverse complement strand
GTTCTGAACTACGATCAGAACCCGTCCTGCGTCGCCAATGTCGGGAGATTCGGTTGAGTCGGCGTCAGGCGCCGACGTGAGAGTATTCGCAGCCGTAGCCAACGAGATAGTCCCGTCGCGTGTCTGTCCCACATTTTTCTCCCGAAGATGAACGACCCCGTTGCCCGCGGACTGTGGACCCATCCCTCCCTTTCCACTATGGCGAGGCTAGCGGCCGGCCTGGGCATCACCGGCGATTGAAAAACTTGCGTGTCGCGTCTTGGTGCCGGGCTCGGCCGATTCTCGCCACAGGAACGACAGAACTGACCGTTGGGGGCGGCTTATTCCAGCCATGCTGTTTGACGACG
The DNA here is from genome assembly GCF_977927575.1 of Frankia sp. CcCS3. Taxonomy (NCBI): domain Bacteria; kingdom Bacillati; phylum Actinomycetota; class Actinomycetes; order Frankiales; family Frankiaceae; genus Frankia; species Frankia sp. CcCS3. The sequence continues at coordinate 19,286 of NZ_CDWRCL010000052.1, read as the reverse complement.
GCAGCCATGGCCGCCATGGATGCCGTGTTCGCGCCTTTAATGCCCGGGTCACTCTCGCGCTTTTTGACGCAAAGCCGCTCCTGGCAGCGGACCGCCAGTGACTTGTCGTGCGTTCCTCGGCTTTCTGGTCAGCTTACCGAATCAGACGGTCATCGAATCAGACGGTCCCGGATCAGACGGTCGACGATGCGCGGCCGGCGAGCAGTCCCAGCGACCCGGCCGCCTCCGTCAGGCCGGCTCGGGCGTCGGGGTGGGCGACGTGGTCGATGAGTCGGGCGGTCTGTTCGTGCTGACCACGCCCCCACACGGCCGCGGTCCCGTTCTCGGAGACGACGTAACTGTGCTGGAAACTGGTGACCGGGCTGGTAAGCCGCGGCAGCACACAGGAATCCCCCGACCGGGCATGCCGGCTCGGCAGGGCGATGATCGCCTTGCCGTCGGCCGCGTGCAGCGCGCCGACGACGAAGTCGGACTGCCCACCGAAGCCGGAGTAGATGCGGTTGCGGATCCAGGACGCGTTCGCCTGCGCATACAGGTCCACCTGCAGCGCGGTGTTGATCGAGGTCATCCGCGGCTGCCGGGCGATGACCCCCGGGTCGTTCACGATCTCGGTGCGTACCAGCAGCAACCGCGGATTGCGGTGCGCCCACGAGTAGAGCTCGGCCGACCCGAACAGGAACGAGGTCCGCAGCGGTGTCCCGGCGGCCAGCGCGCCGGAGGCTTCGAGCGCGAGCATGCCATCGGAAAAGGTCTCGGTCCACACGCGCAGATCCCGCCGGTCGACGAGGGCCGACAGCGTGGCGTTCGGGACACCGCCGATGCCGAGCTGCAGGGTCGCCCCGTCCTCGACGAGCGCGGCGACCCGCTCGCCGATCTGCCCGCGGACGTCGTCGACGAGCGTGACCGCGGGGCTGGCGAGCGGCTGCTCCACCTCCACGGCGAGGTCGACGTCGTCGATGCTCAGTTCACCGTCGCCGAAGGTGTAGGGCATCGACGGGTTGAGCTGGGCGACCACTAGTCCCCCGTGCGCGCGGGCCGCCTCGACCGCGGCCGGCAGGATGTTGACTTCGGTGCCGAGCGAGACCTTCCCTCCGTCGGGCACGCTGGTGTGCAACACGACGACGTCGGGCCGGTGGGTGGTCGCGAGCAGGCGGGGTACGAGGCTGAGCCGGTTGGGCAGGTAGTCGAGGCCGGGCACGTTGCGCATCGCCGGGCCGACGAACGCGGTCTCCGGCGTCACGCCGTCGCGCTCCGGCACGCCGCCCTGAGCGTTGATCATGAAGAGGCGGTATTCACTCACCACCGCGTCGATCACACGCAGCGCGACGAGCGGGGTAGCGAAGTTCCCCGCCGCCACGACCCGCGGCGTGGCCGACCGCCATCGGCCAGGACCGGCTACCCCAGGATCGGCTACCCCAGGACCGGCTCCACCGCCCGCACCGGAGCCTGCGGCGAGATGGGTCTCGACGCGGCGACCGAACTCCGCCTCGCTGACGATATCCATACCCGCATGGTGGCGTACCGGTGCGCGGCCGGCGAAGAATGGTCATCACCTCATCCCGCGGCTCATGCCGGCCCAGGCCCGGTCGGTTATCGTCTTGAGAACATGGAGTCCGAACGGGACCTCGCCTCCGCGGACGAAGGGACCTCCGATCTGGCCGGCACCGCACCGCCGCCAGGACCGCCGGGACCGCCGGGAGAGCTGATCTTTCCCGCGGTCGCTCGGCTCGAGCTCGACGAGCTTCTCGCCCAACTGGTGGACCGGGCCCAGGACGTTCTGGCCACTCAGAGCCGGCTGCACGGCCTGCTGCGAGCCAACCGGATGATCACCGCCGACCTCAGTCTCGACGTGGTGCTACGGCGCATCGTCGAGTCCGCGTGCGAGCTGGTCGACGCCCGCTACGGCGCGCTCGGGGTAATCTCCCGTGACGGTCGGCTCGAACAGTTCGTGCACGTCGGGATGGACCCGGGACTCGTCGAGACGATAGGGCGGCTGCCCCGGGGAGACGGCGTGCTGGGCCTGCTCATCGCGGAACCGCAGCCGGTGCGCCTCGACGACATCGCCGACCACCGCCAGGCGGTCGGTTTCCCCCCGGGCCATCCACCGATGCGGGCCTTCCTCGGGGTGCCGATCCGGGTCCGCAACGAGGTCTTCGGCAATCTCTACCTCACCGAGAAACGCGGCGGTCGGGTGTTCACCGCGGAGGACGAGGAGCTGGCGCTCGCGCTGGCCGCGAACGCCGGTGTGGCGATCGACAATGCCCGGCTGTTCGGGGAGGCCCAACATCGCCAGCAGTGGTCGCAGGCGTCCGCCGACATCACCCGGCATCTGCTCGCCGACGGCGACGACCCGCTGGAACTGATCGTCCAGCGGGCCCGCGACGTCGCCCGCGCGGACACGACGGCGCTGGCTCTCGGGTCGGAGACGGCGACCGAGCTGTCCTTCGACGTCGCCGCCGGGCAGGACGCGGACCTGCTGCGGGGCCGGCGGGTACCGATAGAGAGCTCGCTGGCCGGCCACGCGGTACGCGACCATGCGCCGCTGGTCGTCGCCGACGTCCGCGAACTGGCCGAATCCGAGGTCCACGACCTCGACATCGGGCCAACGATGATCGTTTCGCTGATCACGTCACATGTCACGTCCGGGGCGCTGATCCTCGCCCGGCGCCGTGGCGGTGACCTGTTCACGGACGCGGACCTGGAGCTGGCGGCCGCGTTCGCCGCGCACGTCGCGCTCGCGCTGGAACTCGCCCGCTCCCGAGCCGCACGCGGCCGGCTGTCCCTGCTGGAGGACCGCGACCGGATCGCCCGCGACCTGCACGACCACGTGATGCAACGCCTGTTCGCGGTGGCGATGGGCCTGCAGGGCCTCGCGGCCAGCGAGGAGCGGCCCACCCGGGCGGAGCGGATGAACACCTACGTGGAGGATCTCGACGAGACGGTACGGGAGATCCGCCACACCATCTTCGAGCTGCGGGGCCGGGCGGCACCGGCCACGGGCAGCGGCCTGCGGGCGCAGATCCTGGGCGTCATCGACGACATGACCGGCGCGTTCGGCTTCACCCCGCGGGTCCGGCTGGACGGACCGGTGGACACGATGATCGGTCCCACCCTCGGCGACCATCTGATCGCGGTCGTGCGTGAGGCGCTGTCCAACGCCGCCCGGCATGCCAAGGCGGGCAGTGTCGAGGTGACCGTGACCGCCGCGAGCGGCGCCGTCACCGTCGACGTGCTGGACGACGGGGTCGGCATCGGCTCCACCACCCGCCGCAGCGGGCTGGCGAACATGCGGGCCCGGGCGCAGGACCTCGGCGGGACCTTCGAACTCGGCCCGGGCCCCGACGGCGGCACCCAGCTGCGCTGGTCGGTGCCGACCAGCTGACCCGTCCGCAGATCCGCCAGCCGACGGATCTCACGGATTCGTCGCGGATTCGTGACGGATTCGTCACAGATCCGCGACGGATCTGTGCGTTCCCGGCGGGAGCTCAGGGAGTCACCGTCTTCTCCCCGTCCAGGAAGAGGTCGACGCGCTCTTCGTAGAAGCAGACCAGCCCGGCGATCCGGGCGCTCTCCGGGAACGGGGTCCGGTAGGTCCAGACGAGATCGGGGTACATCTTCCCGTCGATCTCGACCGAGTAGTACTCGGCGTGCCCCTTGTAGGGGCAGCTGGTCCGGGTGTCCGAGGGGCGGAGCAGGTCCTGCCGGGCGTCGGTGAGGGAAAAATAGTAGCGGGGCGGCAGGCCCGTCTCGAACAGGATGACGGGTCTGCGCGAGTCCGCGACGGTCACCCCGTCAACCTCGACCCGCACGTGCCGGGAGCTGGCGAGAGCGTCCACCCGGGTGTACGGGCTGCGCGGATGGACGTAGACCGGCTCGTCCTCCTCGAACCACCCGTCCATCGCGTTCCAGTCGAAGCGGACCAGGTCGCGCAGCCCCTCCAGCGGTGACTGCGGGTAGGACCAGGCCGCCTCGGGGGCGGTCGTCCCCGCCACGACGACGTCGTAGTAGACCGCCTCCCCCCGACTCGGCGAGTGCTCCACCCGCCCGGTAGGCGCCAGGGTCGCGCCGACGTCCGCTCTCGGCAGGTAGTACACAGGATGGTGGGGATTTTCCCAGACCAGCGCCGGGCGCGCCGTGTCCGCGACCAGCTGGCCGCCCAGATACGCCCGCACCCGCTTGCGGCCCTGTTCGAGCCGAACCCGCCCTCGTGCCTCAGTCGTCATCCGCTCGCCTCCCGTCCTCGCATTCAAACCGGCCCCTCCCGGGACCGGTTTCTTCTCTGGGCCAACCGGCGCGGCGCCCCGCGCCTTCCCGCCCCCCGTGTCACCGGGAAGCACGCGGGCACGTGACAACCAGGAAGAACTCATCCGAGGAGAGCTCGTCGGACGGAGGCCGAGATGACCACCACAAGAACCTGGACCGTGCAGATCTCCCTGACGGAGCAGGACGGCCGTACCCAGGCGGACGCGGCCCTGCACGGCAGCCGCCCGCGACGATCTACACGGGACGGGACAGGCCCGGCTGCACCCCGGGGAGCCCGACGTTCCCGAGATCGGGGACGAGGTGGCCGCCGCGCGCGCGTTGTCGGAGCTGGCACACCGCCTGCTCGACGCGGCCGCCGAAAATATCCAGGCGGCGATGGCGGGACCCGACCGGACTATGTGATCGTCGTCCGCCGCCGGCGGAGCCAGTGGAGCCGGCGGAGCCCACCGCCCGGATATGGCCAAACCCGGCTGAACCCCTCATCCGGGAGCATGAAACCATTCGTGTTACTTTCCGTGCTAGGCCGGACCCTGCTCGCCGGACCGCTCGAGGAGAGGCGGGAAGTGACCGCACCGCACCTGCAGAACGACTCCGCCGACCACGTGCGGGTGCTTCCGCCCCGGCTCGACCCGCGGGGATCGAGGTCCGGCCGGTCGGGATCCGGGTCGGCACGCGGCGGGCGGTCGGCGAGGCGTCGCGGGTTGCTGGTGTTCCTGGCCTTCGTGTCCTGCATCGTGTTCGTGGCCACGGTGGGAGGCTGGGCCGCGTACTTCTATGTCGACGGCAAGGTCAACCGGATCGATCTCGGCCTCGGTTCGAGCGGCGACTCCGGCGGAGTGGGGAGCGCGAACTACCTGCTGGTCGGGACCGACAGCCGGGCCGGTACTGACGGTAAATACGGGAACGCGCCGGGCCATCGCTCCGACACGACGATCCTCGCGCACCTGGCGAAGGACGGGACCACCACGATGGTCTCGTTCCCCCGTGACATGTACGTGCTGATCCCCGAGTACACCGACGACGCCGGCAAACACCACAAGGCCTGGCACGATAAGTTCAACGCCGCGATCTCCGTGGGCGGCCCGTCGCTGTTGGTGCGGACGGTGCAGAGCCTGACCGGCCTGCAGGTCGACCACTACCTCTCGATGGACCTGGCGGGCTTCAGGGCAATCACCGACGCCATCGGCGGTGTCCAGGTCTGCATCAAGCCGTCGGGCACGGAACCGAGCCGCTACCAGGACGACCGCGGGCGGTGGCGGGTGAGCACGAACACCAACGACCCGATGAGCGGATTCGTCGGCGGGCCGGGGACGATCCAGCTCGGCGGCGACCAGGCCCTGGCCTTCGTCCGTCAACGCCACGGCCTGCCGGACGGCGACTTCGACCGCATCCGCCGGCAGCAGCAGTTCATCGGTGCGATGTTCCGCAAGATCATGACAGGCGACACCCTGACGAACCCGGTCAAGACCGAGAAGCTGATGTCGGCGGCGGCGAGCGCGCTCACCCTCGACGACCACACCAGCATCGCCGACCTGCGCAGCCTCGGGACCCGAGTCCGCGGGCTGGCCACCGGGGGCCTCCAGATGCAGACCGTGCCCGTCCACGCGCCGACCCGTGCCGAGGGGGCGCTCGACGACAACGGCAACATCCGCCTGCACGGAGTCCCGGCCTCCGTGCAGTTCTACCGGCCGGACGACCTGCAGCGCATCGTCGCGCCGATGGGTGGCAAGGTCGAGGGCGCGAGTTCTACCACCGACGCCGGGAGCAGGGGGACCGGTCCGGCGCTCGCTCCCGGCGCCGCCGCCGCGCCCTCCCAGGTCCGGGTCGCCGTCTACAACGGCTCGTCGCGGGCCGGACTCGCGTCCAAGGTCACCGAGCAGCTGACCGCCAAGGGCTTCCACGCCCGCAACGCCGGCAACGCCTCGGTCCTCACCCACGAGACCTCCCGGGTGGTCTACGCCCCCGGGCAGGAGGCCAAGGCGAACACTGTCGCCGCGGCAGTGCCCGGCTCGGTCCTGCTCGCCGATGCGAGCATCACCGGTGTCCAGCTCGTCCTGGGCTCCGGCTTCACCGCGGTGGTGACGCCGAGTGTGACGGCCAGTGGGACCGCGCCCGCGCCGGCGGCACCAGCGGCCGGACCAGCGGCGGCCGGACCAGCGGCGCCGGGAGCGCAGGTGGGTGCGCCCTCGCCGGGCGCACCCACCTGCACCTACTGATTCTCCTGGTCCCGCCGGTAGAGTCCCACCGGCCCACGGGACCGCGGTCCGCCCGCGTGGCTTGCACTACTCTTCCGGGATGTGCACGTCTTCCGGGGTGTGCACGGATGGCCGCCTCCTCTGGCCGCGGTCGGGGGTCAGCCAGGTCGCTCCCCCAGCTCCACCCCGCACAGCCAAGGCCGAGCCTCCGGCCGGCGTCCCTCCCGGAGAGGAACTCACGTGCAGATCACGGATTCAGTCGCCGTGGTGACCGGCGGGGCTTCCGGCCTCGGCCTTGCCACCGCCACCCGGCTTGTCGACGCTGGTGCCAGCGTGGTCCTCCTCGACCTCCCGTCCTCGAACGGCGCGGCGGTCACGGAGAAGTTCGGCAGCTCGGTGCGATTCAGCCCCGGCGACGTCACCTCCGAGCAGGACGTGACGGCAGCTCTGGACGTGGCGGCCGAGCTGGGCCCGCTGCGCATCGCCGTCAACTGCGCCGGCATCAGCAACGCCGCCAAGACACTGAGCAAGGAAGGGCCGTTCCCGCTGACCATCTTCGAGCGGGTCGTCAAGGTCAACCTGATCGGCTCATTCAACGTCATCCGGCTCGCAGCCGAGCGGATCAGCAGGACCGAGGAGATCGACGGCGAGCGTGGCGTCATCATCAACACCGCGTCCGTGGCGGCGTTCGAGGGCCAGATCGGGCAGGCCGCCTACTCGGCGTCCAAGGGCGGCATCGTCGGCATGACGCTGCCGATCGCCCGCGACCTCGCCAGTCTGAAGATCCGCGTGGTGACCATCGCCCCTGGCCTGTTCGACACCCCGCTGCTCGCCTCGCTGCCGGAGCCGGCTCGCGTCTCCCTCGGCCAGCAGGTCCCGCACCCCTCGCGCCTGGGCTCCCCCGACGAGTACGGCCTGCTCGCAACCCAGATCATCGCGAACCCCATGCTCAACGGCGAGACCATCCGCCTCGACGGTGCCATTCGGATGGCACCCCGCTGAACGGGTTCACAGCGCCGCGAGCTGCTCGGCGAGGCGCGCAATCGAGGTCTCGGCGTCGAGCAGCCGCTGGCGGGTCTTTTCGACCACGGCGACCGGCGCGCGGCCGGTGAAGTTCGGGTTGGCGAGCTTCGCGGCGACCTGCTCCTTCTCCCTGCCGGCCTCGGCCAGCAGCTTGCTCAGCCGCGCCCGTTCGGCCGCCGTGTCAAGCGCGCCGGACAGGTCCAGGGCCACGCTGACCGATTCCAGGGCGACGGCGGGCCAGTCCCCCGGTAGTCGGTCGGCGACCGTGAGGTCGAGGGAGCACAGCGCCCCGATCTCCTCCCGCCACCCGGCCAGACCCCCAGCGCCGGCCGGGCCACCCGGACCGACCCGGTCACCTGGACCGACCCGGCCACCTGGACTGACCATGACCGCGGCCACCCGCCGGCCGGGGCGCAGCCGCTGGTTCGCCCGGAACTGCCGCAGCCCCGTCACGACCCGCCGGAGCCGGTCGATCTCGGCCTCGGCGGCCGGATCTGCGCGGCCGGCGATCGAGACCGGCCAAGGCGCGGTCACCACCGTCGTCCCCCCGGTCAATGCCGTCCACAGTTTTTCGGTCACGAACGGGATGACCGGATGCAGTAAGCGCAGCAGGACGTCGAAGCAGCGGCCCAGCACGGCCCGGGCCGGGTCCGCCGCCGGGCCACCCGCCCGCAGCGGGATCTTGGCCAGTTCGAGGTACCAGTCGAAGAGCTCGTCCCGGGCGAAATGGAAGAGCGTCTCGCAGGCCCTGGCGAACTCGAACTGTTCGTAGTAAGTGTCGACGTCGGCCACCACAGCCCGCAGCCGGGAGAGAATCCACCGGTCCGCGGCGGACAGCGGCCCGCCGGCGAACGGGTCCGCGGTCGGGTCGGCGCCGTTCATCAGCGCGAAACGGGTGGCGTTCCAGAGCTTGTTGACGAAGTTGCGGCTGGCGTCCACCGCCTCCTCGGACAGCGGGACGTCGGCCCCGGGATTGGCTCCCCGGGCCAGGGTGAAACGCAGCGCATCCGCGCCGTGGGAATCGATGAGCGCCAGCGGGTCGATCGCGTTTCCCCAGCTCTTGCTCATTTTCTTGCCGTGCACGTCCCGGATGAGCCCGGTCAGCGCCACTGTCCGGAAGGGCACGTCGGGCATCGTGTAGGAGGCGAGCATCATCATCCGGGCGACCCAGAAGAAAATGATGTCGTATCCGGTGAGCAGGACGGCGGTGGGATAGAAACGGCGCAGATCCGCCGTGTCCTGCGGCCAGCCCAGCGTGGAGAACGGCCACAGCCCGGACGAGAACCAGGTGTCGAGCACGTCGACGTCCTGGCGAATGCCGGTGGCGCCGCAGGTTCCGCAACGGTCGGGATCGAGCATCTTGTCCCCGGCGGGCGGCACGGTGACGTGCCCGTCCGAGCAGTACCAGACCGGGATGCGATGGCCCCACCACAGCTGGCGGCTGATGCACCAGTCATGCATGTCGTCGACCCAGCCGAAGAACCGCCCGGCGAGCTCCGGCGGGCTGATCGTGGTCCGACCGTCACGGACCATGTCCCCGGCGGCGCGGGCCAGCGTGGCGACCGCGACGAACCACTGCAGGGACAGCCGGGGTTCGACGACCGTCTGGCACCGGTCACAGTGCGGAACGGCGTGGAGGTAGGGCCGCCGCTCCGCAACGATGCGCCCCTCCGCCCGCAGTGCCGCGGTGATCGTGCTGCGCGCCTCGAACCGGTCGAGCCCCTGGAAGGGGCCGTGGGCGATGATGATGCCGCGCTCGTCCATCACAGTCAGGCTCGGCAGGCCGTGCCGCCGGCCGATCTCGAAATCGTTCGGATCATGGGCGGGGGTGACCTTCACCGCGCCGGTACCGAAGGCGGGATCGACGTGCTCGTCGGCGATGATCGGGATCCGCCGGCCCGTCAGCGGAAGCTCGATCTCGGTGCCGACGAGATGCGCGTACCGCTCGTCGCCCGGGTGCACGGCCACCGCCGTGTCACCGAGCATCGTCTCCACCCGGGTGGTCGCCACCGTCACCGGGCCGTAGGAGATCGAGACGAGCTCGCCCTCCTCCTCGAACGCGTCGACCTCGATGTCCGACAGGGCGGTCAGGCAACGGGGGCACCAGTTGATGATCCGTTCTACCCGGTAGATGAGCCCGTCGTGGTACAGGCGGGCGAACATGGTGCGCACGGCCCGGCACAGGCCCTCGTCCATCGTGAACCGCTCGCGGGTCCAGTCGACGCCGGCCCCGAGGCGGCGCATCTGCTCGCCGATGGTGCCGCCGTAGGACTCCTTCCACGCCCACACGCGCTCGACGAACGCCTCGCGCCCGAGATCGTGCCGGCTCCTGCCCTCCCGCGCCAGCGCCCGCTCGACGACGTTCTGGGTCGCGATGCCGGCGTGGTCCGTGCCGGGCAGCCACAGCACGTCGTAGCCCTGCATCCGCCGCCGCCGGGTCAGCGCGTCCATGAGCGTGTGCTGGAAGGCGTGGCCCATGTGCAGCGAACCGGTGACATTGGGCGGCGGGATGACGATGCAGTATGGCGGACGCCCGGGCGCGCCGGTGGGAGTGAAGACACCCTGCTCGATCCAGCGCCGGTACAGCCCGGACTCTACCGACGACGGCGCGTACGTCGTCGGCAGATCAAGACGGATACCAGGCGTGGTCATGTGGGCCAGTGTATGAGGAGGCACCGACCTGATCGGCGGGAGAACCGACCGCGCTGGCTGGTGAGGACCCCTGGAAGCAGGGCTTCGGCGGGTTCGGTCCGGACCGCTCGCGGGTAGACAGACAACCATGCGGCCTAGCCAAGGCGAGATCCCCGGGCGGATCTCCCGGGGGTGCTGAGGGTGCTGCGGTGCTGAGGGTGCTGCGCTGGTTCGCCCCGATCGCCCCGTTGCTCATACTCGCCCTGGTGGTCGGACTGCACCTGAGCAACCCAGAATGGAACATGCTCGGACTCGCGATTCTGAGCCCCATGCTCGCGGCCACGTTCGCCGGCCCCCGGCTGACCGCCGGCTACGGGGTGGCGGCGATCCTGGCGGGCATCCTGCTGAGTCTGCACAATGACCTGTTCGGCCGGAGCGGCGGTGGCCCGACGGCCCAGGTGGTCCGGTTGGTCGGGGTCACGGCCGGCGGAGTGATGGCCGTCCTGGTCAGCCGGTACAACATCCGACGCGAGACGAAGCTGCAGAACGTCACTCGGGTGGCCGAGGTGGCGCAGCAGACGATCCTCAGTCCCGTCCCGTCGTCGTCCGGCGGGCTGCGGTTCGCCGTCCGCTACGAGAGTGCCACCGTGGAGGCCATGATCGGTGGGGATCTGTACGAGGTCGTCGACAGCCCGTGGGGAACCCGCCTGCTCATTGGTGACGTACGGGGCAAGGGGCTCGATGCCGTGCGGATCGCGAGCCGGGTGCTCAGCTGCTTCCGGCTGATGAGTCGACACACGGGCGACCTGCGCGATCTGCTGGCGAACCTCGACGCGGAGGTCGCCGATGTCAGCGGCCTGGACGACTTCGTCACCGCGGTCGTCGGACAGGTCGACGGCAGCCGTCTGACGCTGGCGAACGCGGGACATCCCGATCCCGTTCTCGTTCGTGCCGGGCAGGCGGATCTGCTCACCGTCTCGTCCAGGCTGCCACCGCTCGGGCTGATCACGGACGGGAGCAACGTGACGGACGCCGCGCTGCGGGCGGGGGATCGCCTGCTGCTCTATACCGACGGCATCACCGAGGCACGCGCCCCCACGACCAGTGCCTTCTTCCCCCTACTACCCGCGGTCGAGGCCGCGTTCGCCCACGCGTCACTCGACGAGGCGCTGACCGATCTCGCCGACCGGGTCCGGGACTGGACGCGATCGACACTGAACGACGATGTGGCGCTCCTGGCGGTCGAGGTTCCCGGACCGACCCGGCACGCCGGCCCAACCGACGATCGGGTGATCACTGGGAACTGTCGGCGACCCCCTTGGCCAGCCGGTCCGCCCGCTCAATCCGTTCGTCGATCTCGTCACGGAAGGCCACCAGCCGGCTGATTTTCTCGTCGATCTCGACACGGAGCCTCCGGTAGGCCGACGTGCCCTCGGTCAGCAGCCGGATGCGGTCCGCGTTGTCGGACGCCGCGTGGTACTCCTGCCGGACCTGGACGAGATCCGCACGATCCTCGTAGGCGAGGATCGTGCGGATCTCGTCCAGGTTGAAGCCGAGCAGCGTCTGCAGCTCGCGGATGCGCCGCACCCGGGCGAGGTCGGAATCCGCGTACAGCCGGTTCCCGCCCAGGGTGCGCCCAGACGGGGTGAACAGCCCCACCTCCTGGTAGTACCGCAGGGCCCGCACCGAGACGCCCAGCTCCTGCGCGGCCTGACCGATCCCGCGCAGGTCACGAGCCGCGTCCTTGGCCGCGTCCCTGACCGCATCCTTGGCCGCGCTCTTGGCTGCGTCGCCGTCCCGCACCAGGCGATTGTCCCGCATGACGCCATCGGCCCGCATGACGCCATCGGCGGCTCTGATCATCGACGTCGGGGCCTTTCTCGCGCTCAGCCTGTCCCGCGCTCGGCATGTCTCGCGGCCTATCGCTCGGCGACCAGGGGGCTGCTCGGAAGAGCACTCCCGGCACCGTCCTCCATCGCCGCGATGTCGCCCGCGCCGGCCAGCCCCTCGGCCGTCTCTTCGAGCAGTGGACGGCGCACGTGCGGCCGGTCCTTCCCGCGCAGCCAGGAGAAGCCCGCGGCGACCAGGCAGACGACGGCGGCGAAGGCGAAGCACAAACCGTCACCGAACGGCCCGGAGATGATGTTCGGGAAGAAGGTGTGCCCGGTGAGGAAGTCGGCCTTCGCCGGGTCGAGCTGCGACAGGGTGTCCGGGCCGAGCAGTCGCTCGGTGGGGTTGTACCCGAGGAATACGGCGAACAGGCTGCCGATCGGCGGCAGGTTCGCCAGCTCGTGCGCCTTCGCCGGGGAGACGCCCTGCCCGACAAGCCCGGAGTACATGGCGTCCGGAAGGCTGGCGGCCAGCCCGAGCGCGATGATGGTGAAGAAGACACCGATGGACAGCACGCTGGCCGAGTTCTGGAACGTGTTGAGCATGCCGGCACCGGCACCGCGCTGGTTGGGCGGCAGGGTGTTCATCACGCTGCTGGTGTTCGGCCCCGCGAACAGGCCCATGGACAGACCCATCAGCAACATGATCAACGCGAACCACGGATAGTCGAAGTCGATGGGAATGGCGTCGAACAGCAGGAACGCCACCGCCGTGATCACCAGCCCCAGGGTGGCGAACGGACGCGCACCGTAGCGGTCGGCGAACCGGCCGGCCAGCGGCCCCGCCACCAGGAATCCGACGGTCACCGGAATCAGGTAGATGCCGGCCCACAGCGGGGTCTTCTCGAAGCTGTAGCCATGCAGCGGCAACCAGATCCCCTGCAGCCAGATGATCAATATGAACTGCAGACCACCACGGGCGAGCGCGCCGAGCAGGGCCGCGATGCTGCCCATGGTGAAGGTCCGGCTCCGGAACAGGTCCAGGCGGAACATCGGGTCGGCGGAGCGCAGCTCGATGACGACGAAGCCGATCAGCACCGCGAGACCGCCAAACAGGCAGCTCAGCACGAACGGCTTGGTCCAGCCCATCGTGTGACCGCCATAGGGCTGCAGCCCGTAGACGATGCCGGTCAGGATCGCGATGAGGCCGACCGCGAACGTGATGTTGCCGGCCCAGTCGATCCGGGCCTGGGTGCGCGCCCCGTTGTCGCGCAGCTTCAGGTAGGCCCAGGTCGTCCCGAAGATGCCGAACGGCACCGAGACAAGAAAGACCAGATGCCATTCGACCGGCGCCAGCAAACCTCCGATCAACAGCCCCAGAAATGATCCGACGATCGCCGCGACGCCGTTGACCCCCAGGGCGAGCCCGCGTTCGTTCTCCGGGAAGGTGTCAGTGATGATCGCGCTGGAGTTGGCGAAGAGGAAGGCACCGCCCACGCCCTGCAGCACCCGCATGATGCTGATCCACCAGGCGACTGCCGTGCCATGCATCCAGGTGACGGCGAGCAGGATCGAGAAAAGCGTGAAGATCGCGAAGCCGAGGTTATACATCCGCACCCGGCCGAACATGTCGCCGACCCGCCCCAGACTCACCACGAGCACCGAGGTGACCAGCAAGAATCCCATCAGGATCCAGAGGAAGTACGAGGTGTTCTCCGGTGCGAGCGGGTCTATCTCGATTCCCCGGAAGATGTCCGGAAGGGCGATGAGAAGAATCGAACTGTTGATCGTCACCATCAGGATGCCGATGGTCGCGTTCGACAGCGCGATCCACTTGTAGTTGTCCGGACCGGGCCGGGCCAGGACCTCGTCGGCCCCGAGCGGCAGGATGCCGGCGGCGGTGTCGGAAGTCGTCACCGCACGAAGGTAGCGTCTCCATCTAACGTCAGCGGCAGATGTGACCTGGTTCATAGCGGTGCTTACCGTTCACCCGCTACGCAGCCGGTGGTCAAGCGCGGTGTGCCGCTGGCCGTGACCGGCGGCCCGCACCGCCTGGCCGATCGCCCGGCGGGACCCCACCAGCACAACCAGCTTCTTCGCCCGGGTGACGGCCGTGTAGAGCAGGTTGCGTTGCAGCATCATCCAGGCGCTGGTGGTGAGCGGGATGACGACCGCGGGGTACTCACTGCCCTGGGAGCGGTGGATCGTCACCGCGTAGGCGTGGGTCAGCTCGTCGAGCTCCCCGAAGTCGTAGTCGATGTCCTCGTCCTCGTCGGTCCGGATGGTGAGCGTCTGGTTTTCCACATCCAGCGCGGTGACCACGCCGAGAGTGCCGTTGAAGACCCCGCTCGCGCCCTTGTCGTAGTTGTTGCGCACCTGCGTGACCTTGTCGCCGACCCGGAACGTCCGGCTGCCAAAGCGCCGCTCGGCCACGTTCGGGCGGGACGGCGTCAGGGCCTCCTGCAGCAGGGTGTTCAGCGCGCCGGCCCCCGCCGGGCCGCGGTGCATCGGGGTCAGCACCTGCACGTCCCGGCGCGGATCGAACCCGAACTTCGCCGGGATCCGCCGGGCGACCACCTCCGCGGTGGTCTTCGCCGCCTCCTCCGCCTCCTCGGCGGCGAACAGGAAGAAGTCGGGCAGTCCCCGGACCAGCGGATAGTCGCCGCGGTTGATGCGGTGCGCGTTGGTCACCACCCCGGACTCGGTCGCTGCTCGGAAGACCTGGGTGAGCCGGACATGCGGGATCGGCGTCCCCTCGGCGAGCAGGTCGCGCAGCACCTGGCCGGCACCGACCGACGGCAGCTGGTCGACGTCGCCGACCAGCAGCAGATGCGCGCCGGGCGGAACCGCCTTGGCAAGCTTGTTCGCCAGCAGCAGGTCGACCATCGACGCCTCGTCGACGACGATCAGGTCGGCGTCGAGCGGGCGGTCCCGGTCGAAGGCGGCGTCACCGCCCGGCCGCAGCTCCAGCAGCCGGTGCACCGTCGATGCCTCGTGCCCGGTCAGCTCGGTCAGCCGCTTCGCGGCCCGGCCGGTCGGCGCGGCGAGGATCACCTTCGCCTGCCGGGCCAGCGCGAGCGTCACGATGGAGCGGACGGTGAAACTCTTGCCGCAGCCCGGTCCCCCCGTCAGCACGGCGACCTTGGACGTCAGGGCAAGCTGCACCGCATCGCGCTGTGCCGGCGCGAGCTCGACCCCGGTCCGCTCCCGCAGCCAGCCCAACGCCCGGTCCCAGTCCACCGAGGCGAAGGCGGCCAACCGGTCCGCGCCGGTGTTCAGCAGGCGGCGCAACTGGCCGGCGACGGAGATCTCGGCCCGGTGGAAGGGCACCAGGTAGATCGCGGCCGTCGGCGTCGCCGGATCCTCGCTCGGAACCTCCTCCCGGACGACCCCGTCCTCGGCGACCAGCTCCCCCAGGCACTCGATGACGTCGCCGGTGTCGACCTGGAGAATCTGCACGGCGTCGCTGATGAGCCGGGGTTCGGGCAGAAAGCAGTGGCCACCGCCGTCGGTGGCCTCGGACAGCGTGAACAGCAGGCCAGCCTTGATCCGCTGCGGACTGTCATGCGGAATCCCCACCGCCTTCGCGATGGTGTCCGCGGTGCGGAACCCGATGCCCCAGACGTCCGTGGCCAGCCGGTAGGGCTCATTGCGCACCACACCGATCGACGCGTCCCCGTACTGTTTGTAGATCCGCACCGCCAGCGAGGTGGACACACCCACCCCCTGAAGAAAGACCATCACCTCCTTGATGGCCTTCTGTTCCTCCCACGCCTCGGCGATCGCCCTGGTACGCTTCGGGCCGAGCTTCGGCACCTCGATGAGCCGTTCCGGCTCCTTTTCGATGACGTCCAGCGCCGCGACCCCGAAATGCTCGACGATGCGTTCGGCCAGGCGCGGACCGATGCCCTTGATGAGGCCCGAGCCGAGATAGCGCTGCACGCCCTGGACGGTCGCCGGCAGCACGGTCGTGTAATCCTCGACCTGGAACTGGCGGCCGTACTGCGGGTGCGAGCCCCATCGCCCCCGCATCCGTAGCGACTCCCCCGGCTGCGCGCCGAGCAACGCCCCGACGACGGTCACCAGGTCGCCGCCGCGCCCGGTGTCGACCCGCGCGACCGTGTAGCCGGTCTCCTCGTTGGCATAGGTGATCCGTTCCAGCACCGCATCGAGGACCGCGCCACGGAAGGGTTCGCGTCCGGTCATGGCAGCCGCCGGGACGCCGGGACGATGAGAATCACCGCTTCCTCGGGGTGGGACAAGACGATCTCCAGCTTCGGATGGGGTAGCAGGGTAACGGACCGAGCGGGGCAACGAACAGAGCGGCCGGGGCGGGCGGTGTCCGCCCCGGACCGTGTGCCCATCCTGCCCTTCGGTCGATCGCCACCGTTCCCCGGCGCGGTCCGGCCGTCCCCTTCCGTGACCAGTACCGCGAAGTAGGTCCGCCGGCATCCTTTTCAGACACCCTCGCTAGCTCAAGGGGCGCCGCTGTTCCTCGTCAAGTGCCCGACGCAACCGGGTGACCACGGCGTCCACGCCGGCGGAGGTGCGGAATACGACGACGGCTGTCCCGGCTTCGGCAGGTGTTTCGAGATGCTCGAGCGCCACCTCCATCGCACGGTTGCACTCCTCGCCGGGGGAGGTGGTCTCGCCTCGGAGCCAGCGTCGGAGCACATGGTTGTGGGCGGTGACGATGGCCGCGGACACCAGCTCGGCACGCAGGGCGCCGTCGGGCTCGTTGCCCATCCAGTCGCGCAGGAACCTGGCGAACAGGCGCTGATACTGCCGGATGCCGGCCACCTCGCGGGCGCGGAGTACAGGGACGGTGCTGGTCAGGCGGTAGCGGGCGCGGGCGAGCTCGCCCTCGGCGAGGTAGTGCTGCAGCACGATGCGGGCGGCCTCCGCGAGAGCGAGCCCGCGGGTCTCTGGAGCGGCGGTCGCGAGCCGGGCTTCGATGTGGCCGAGCAGCACGTCGTGCTCGGGAAAGATCACGTCCTCCTTGGACCGGTAGATCCGGAAGAACGTCGTCCGACCGACGCCCGCGCGTTGCGCGATGTCGTCGACCGTCGTGCCCTCGAAGCCACGCTCCTCGAAAAGCTCGAACGCCGCCGCGACGAGCCTGTCCTTGGCCAAGCGGGCCGGCTGCTGCTCCACGGCACCGAAATTACTTGGTGGTACGTAGTTCCACAACTATGATACTGCGTACCACCACCGTGGAGGAGGAGCCAGGTGAACGCCATCAACAAGGTCGGTGTCGTCGGCTGTGGCCTGATGGGTGCCGGGATCGCCGAGGTCTGCGCCCGCGCCGGCAAGGACGTGGTCGTCGTGGAGATGACCACGCCCGCCGTGGCCGCGGGACGGCAGCGTCTGGAGACATCACTGTCCCGCGCGGAGAGCCGCGGCAAGGTGGCCAGCGCCGCGGAGGTGCTCGCACGCATCCAGGTCGTCGAGGACATCGAGGCCCTGGCCGACCGCGGCCTCGTGGTGGAGGCGATCGTCGAGAACGAGACCGCCAAGTCCGCGCTGTTCAAGCGACTCGACGACGTCGTCAAGGACCCGGACGCGGTGCTGGCCTCCAACACCTCCTCCATTCCGATCATGAAGCTCGCCGTGGCCACCGAACGGCCCACCCACGTCCTGGGTATCCACTTCTTCAACCCGGTCCCGGTGCTGTCCCTGGTCGAGCTGGTGCCGAGCCTGCTGACCGACCCGGAGACGACCGAGCGGGCGCGGGCGTTCGTGCAGGACGATCTGGGCAAGCACGCCATCGACTGCCAGGACCGGGCGGGCTTCGTGGTCAACGCCCTGCTGATCCCGTTCGTGCTCTCGGCGATCCGGATGCTGGAGTCCGGGTTCGCCACGGCCGAGGACATCGACCAGGGACTGGTCCGTGGTGCCGCCCACCCGCAAGGACCACTGGCGCTGGCTGACCTGATCGGGCTGGACACCACCAAGGCGGTGGCCGAGTCGCTGTACGAGGAGTTCAAGGAACCCCTCTATGCGCCGCCGCCGCTGCTGGCCCGCATGGTCGACGCTGGCCTGCTGGGCCGCAAGACCGGCCGTGGCTTCTACACCTACTGAGCGCCCTAGTAACTGAAGTAACTGAGCGCCCTGGTAAGCGACCTAGCGAGCGAGGAACCCATGACCGCCACCGACTTCGACCTGTACCGACTCAGCGACGAGCACCTCGAGCTGCGCGACGCCGTACGCACCCTGGCCTACGACAAGATCGCGCCGTACGCCACCCACGTCGACGCCCACAGCCGGTTCCCGCAGGAGGCCTACGACGCGCTGGTGGCCTCCGACTTCCACGCGCCCCACGTCCCCGCCGAGTACGACGGCGTCGGCGCCGACGCGCTCGCCACCTGCATCGTCATCGAGGAGGTCGCCCGCGTCTGCGCGTCCTCCTCCCTGATCCCCGCCGTGAACAAGCTCGGCAGCCTCCCGCTCATCCTCGGCGGCACCGACGACCTGAAACAGCGATACCTCCCACCGCTGGCCCGCGGCGAGGCCGCCTTCTCCTACGGCCTCTCCGAACGTGAGGCCGGCTCCGATACCGCTGCGATGAAGACCCGCGCCGTCCGCGACGGCGACCACTGGGTGCTCTCCGGGCAGAAGTCCTGGATCACCAACGCGGGGATCTCCGAGTACTACACCGTGCTCGCCGTCACCGACCCCGACGGCCGACGCGGCGCCAACATCAGCGCTTTCATCGTGGAGAGCTCCGACCCGGGCTTCTCCGTCGGCAGCCCGGAGAAGAAGCTGGGCATTAAGGGCTCTCCGACCCGCGAGCTGCTCTTCGACGACTGTCGCATTCCCGAGGACCGTCTCATCGGGGAGCTCGGTCACGGCCTCCGGCTGGCACTGCGTACTCTCGACCACACTCGGGTGACCATCGGTGCACAAGCCATCGGCATCGCCCAGGGCGCGCTCGACCTCGCCCTGGACTACGTCAAGGAGCGCAAGCAGTTCGGCAAGCGCATCGCGGACTTCCAGGGGATCCAGTTCATGCTTGCCGACATGGCCATGGCGCTGGAGGCCGCGCGCCAGATGGTGTATGTCGCCGCCGCCAAGTCCGAGCGGGAGGACGCCGACCTCACGTTCTTCGGCGCCGCCGCCAAGTGTCTGGCGTCGGACACCGCCATGCAGGTGACCACCGACGCCGTACAGCTACTCGGCGGCTACGGCTACACCCAGGACTTCCCCGCCGAACGGCTCATGCGGGACGCGAAGATCACCCAGATCTACGAAGGTACCAACCAGATCCAGCGCATCGTCATGGCCCGCCAGCTCCTCGCCGGCTAACTCCGCTGGCTCTACCTAGATCTGTCTTCCGCACATGGGG
>NZ_CDWRCL010000051.1:15703-20336 GCF_977927575.1 Frankia sp. CcCS3 | reverse complement strand
ACATCGCGCCAGTTCCCGGTAGGCTCGCGGTTATGACCGTCATGCCGTTCACCGAGGCGCGTAACCGCCTGTCGGAGCTCATCGACGAGGTGGAGCGAACTCATGATCGGGTGGAGATCACCCGCCATGGGCATGCCGTGGCAGTCCTGATCTCTCCCGATGATCTGGCGGCGCTGGAGGAGACGCTGGACGTGCTGGCGAGCCGGGAGGCGATGCGGCAGCTTGCGGAGTCCCGAGACGCGGTCGAGGCCGGTGACGTTCTCGATGCCGAGGAACTCGCCGCGCTCATGACAAAACGGGCGCGGAGCGCCGACCGGCCCGACGTGAGGTGACCGAAGCCGGTGAGCAGCCGTTCGAACTCCGGATCACCGGTCCCGCGGCTCGCGCTCTCGCCAGCCGACTGCCCGAGAAGATCGCGGCGGCTGTCCGCGAGTTCATCACGACCATGCTTCTGGACAACCCCCACCGGCTCGGTAAACGACTCCTCCTCCCGCCGTACGAGGGCACCTGCTCCGCTCGACGCGGCGGCTACCGCGTGCTGTACAAAATCGATGATGAGGAAAACCGCACCGTGACTGTGACCGCCGTCGAGCACCGGTCTGGCGCGTACCGCTCCCGCTGACCGCGAGACGTGTCCATTCAGGTGGCGCCGGTCAGATGGCGCCGGTAGGTCGTTGGCCTGTGGGTTTGTGATGGGATGACACGTCGGGGCGGGTGCTTGATCGGGTTCGGTGGATCGTAATGGTCGGAGGTTGTGTCCGGTCTGTCGCCTAATAGCACCTTCTCGCGGGTGTCCCCGTTACCGTTGCAGCCGACGCGACCCATGATCACCAGGATACGGCGGGCGGCTCCCTGGTGGTACCGTGCACCCGATTCAGGGAAGGGAGCGCGGCGGCGGCCATCGCGGCTCCGTATCGCTCGGCCCCCGCGCTGAACACCGGGCAGGGGATCATCACGGGTACGGTCACCGGGCAGAAGTGGACGTGGTCGGGTCCGCGGACGACCACGGTGCCGTCCGGTCGGCAGGGCTCACCGGCCTGGCAGGGCAGTCGGTCGCTCCATCGACCGCGCATGGTGACCGCAAGGTCGGCGAAGACGACTTCCGTGCCGTCGTGCGCCGCGGCGATCGCCCGCCACATCCGGTCGAGGTCGGTCATCCCGTCCGCGCGGACGGGCTGGTCGGGCCGGGGTGGCGCCACCACGAGACGGACCTGTACCCCGGCCTCGCGTAACAACCGGACGGCGGCACCGGTGTCGGCGGGGTAGGCCGTCGCGACGTCGCGTCCCCGCATGCACGCCGATATCGTGTTTCCGGAGAAGGCCAGCACGGCGACCGTCGGCCGCCAGGCGCGGATCTGGACATCGACATCGGCGAGCCAGTCGCAGGGCGCGGTCCCACCGAAGGTACGTACCAGAACCTGCGCGCCGCCCTCTGTCGCGAGCCGGCTGAACGTCTCCCGGGCCTCCCAGGCCAGCGAGTCGCCCCAGAGCACGATCCGAGCCGGCGCCGGGCGTGCGGTGTCGATGATCCGGCCGCCCCAGCCGGCCCATACCTTGCCGGCCCCGAGTACCGGCAGTGCCAGCAGGAGCAGCGTTAGCAGGAGAAGCGCCAGCAGGAGAAGGAAGGCGACTGGTGGGAGGACGACGGCGAGCACGCCGCCGCGGTCCTTGCGACCGGGCGGTCGAGGCCTGCCGGGCCACCGGTTCCGGACGGCATCCGGAACCGGTGGATTCACGGTCGGGGTGCTGCGGGCCGACGGTGACATCGGATTCCGGTCTCCCTCACCGCCGGTCCGGTTGGGCTGTCCCGGCTGGCCGGGCTGGTTCGGGCACGGCCAGGGAAGAGGCCGTCGACGGATCGGCCTGTGGCCTGGCGTGTTCGGTCAGGCCGATCCGCTCCTGCAAGCGACGCAGCGGTCCCGGCGCCCACCACGCGATCGGCGCGACGAGCCGGAGTACCGAGGGCACCAGCAGGCCGCGCACCACGTAGGCGTCGAGCAGCACCGCCAGCGCGAGGCCCAGCCCGAGCAGCTTCAGGGCGGCGACCGACGAGGTCGTGAAGCCCGCGAAGACGACGGCGAGCAGCAGGGCCGCGAAGGTCACGATCCGTCCGGTGTGGCCGAGCGCCGTCGCCGCCGAGCCGATCGGGTCGCCGGTCCGGTCGTACTCCTCTCTGACCCTGGAGAGCAGGAACACGCCGTAGTCCATGGACACGCCGAAGGCCACGCAGAACACGAGCACCGGGATGCCGGCGGGCAGGCTGCCGGTCGCGGTGACGTCCAACAGGCCGGCGAGATGACCGTCCTGGAAGATCCACACGAGTGGCCCGAAGACCGCCGCCATCGTGAGCATGTTCAGCGCCAGCGCGGACAGCGATACGACGATGGAACCGAGCATGAGGAACAACGCGACGAAGGTGACCAGCGCGATTACCGCGCCGGCCAGCGGGGCTCGGGAGGCGATCGCGTCGATCGTGTCGACCCGCTCGGCCGCCTGGCCGCCGACGAGGGCCGGGAACGGCGCCGGGACCGCACGCAGGCCGCGTACCAGCCGGGTGCCTTCGGCGGAGATCGGTTCGACGGCCGGAACCACCGATAGATAGACGGCATCCGCGACGGCCTGGCGTGGGCGCGCCGCGGGCGTCGCCCCACCCAGCCGCCGGCCGTCCAGGTAGCTGCCGTCCGGGGCGTCCACCCGGGCCACTCCGTCAACGCGCGAGAGTGCGGCCGCGTACCCGGCGACCGCCGCCCCGCCGGGCGGCCCGGGGACATCCACGCCGACGACCCGCAATGGGCTGCTCTCCCGCCCGTCGAAGCCCGCCCGCAGGATCTCGGCCGCCGATCGGGCCGCGCTCGACGGAGGCAGGTTCCGATCGTCGTTGACGCCCAGGGAGAGATGGCCGATCGGAACGGCCACGAGCACGAACAGCGCGACCGTCGGCACGAGGACCAGGACCGGCCGGCGCATGACGGCGATCGCGGTCCGGTACCAGAAGGCCGGTTCGGCCGGTTCGGCCGGTGCCGCCGGTGCCGCCGGTGCGGCCGCGGCGCCGTCCGGCCGTTCCCCGTCCCCGCGCCGCTCCCGCCACCAGCGCCGCGACGGGCGGGCGATCACCCGATCGCCGAGGGCCGCGAGCAGGACGGGCACCACGAGGACGGCCGACAATCCGGCGAGCGCGGTGGCCGCCATGCCGGCGTACGCCATCGACCGGAGGAACGGCAGCGGGAAGAGAGCGAGCCCGATGAGGGCGATGGCGACGGTGGCGGCCGAGAAGACGACCGTCCGGCCCGCCGCCCGGATCGTACGGGCAAGCGCCGCATCCCGCCTGCCGCGGTCTGCTAGCTCCGTCTGCTCCGTCTGCTCCGTCTGCGCTGTCCGTTCCGTCGGCGGCACGGTCGGCTCGCCGGCCAGTTCCTCGCGGTACCGGGCGATCAGCAGCAATGAGTAGTCGATCGAGAGCCCGAGACCGAGACCCACCGTGATGTTGGTGGTGAAGGGCGACATCGAGGTGACGGCGGCGAGCAGTCCGACGACGTTGATCGCCGCGAACACCGCGACCCCGCCGGCGACGACGGGAACGAACGCGAGCCGGATGCGCCGCAGGTAGACGACCAGCAGCAGCAGGAGCACGGGGAAGGCGACCAGTTCCGCGCGGGCGAGATCCGACGTGCTGCGCTTGCTCGTCTCAGCGCCGACCACGTCCGAACCGGTCACCCCGACCGTCACCGGTCCGTCGGCGCGGGCGGAGCCGGCGGGGGCTGCGGGGACGCGCAACGTGTCGGCGAGCTGGTGGGCGAGGTCCTCGCGGTCGGCGTCGTCGCCGGCGAGGCTCGCGAGCATCAAGCCGTAGCGCCCGTCGGTGGACCGCAGCGAGGTGGCACCGGTGTCCCAGTAGGAGACGACCGAGACGACCCCGGGCGTGCCGGCCAGCCGCGCGCGCAACGCCCCGGCCGCGTCGGTGACGGCGGTGTCGTCCACCCTGCCGTCGACGGCCCCGACGACCAGGACGACGCCGGTGGGCGCGACACCGAAACGCTCGGCGAGCACCGCCGCGGCGCGTCTCGATTCGGCGTTCGGCGGGGTGTCGCCGCTCCCGGCCAGGGTACCGCCGACGGCTATCCGCAGCGCCGTCAGGCACACCAGGACGATCAGGACGGCGAGAGCCACCACCCGGCGCCGGGCGACCAGCCGGGCGGCCGGCCCACCCCCGGCCTGGGGCGGAGCCGGGACTTGTCGGTGTCCGCGGTGTCCGCGGTGTCCGCGGCGCCCGGTGTCCGGGTCGCGAGGATGCGGGGGTCCGGGGATCCGGACCGACGGGGTCGAAGTCAAGGTCACCTCACCTTAGCGGGGGCCGGACGCGCAACGGGCCCACCTACGGGTCCGGCACCCCGCCGTGCCCGGCGAGCCACCGTGTCCGCGAGCCGCGCATCGTCCGGCCTGGTCGATCCGAGTACGCCAGCTCCCGCCGTCCATGCCATCGGGCCGCCGGGCACGACCGGTGGGCACCTCGACCGATTCCCACCCCGTTCGCCGGTCTGATGCGGACCTGGACCGTGGTACAAGGCGGGAGCGCGGTGCCGCGTCGTACCGTCGGAGGGCGATGCGTGACGGTGTGGCCGGCCCGGATGCCGGC
>NZ_CDWRCL010000051.1:0-15306 GCF_977927575.1 Frankia sp. CcCS3 | reverse complement strand
TGGCCTGCTGCACTCGGAGGTGTCCCGCGTCGGTTCCCACCGCGAGCCCGGAAGGCGCCGTCACCCGCGCCGCCGTCACCCGCGCCGCCAACATCGCCGACGGGAACACCGGCACCGCCCTCGCGCCCGTCCGGCAGCGGTGGGGCCCCCGCGGCCCGGATGGCCCGATCGGCGAATGTGGTCGTCCACGCCATGACCGCCGTCGCCGCGACGCTCTTGATGATCATGGTGGGTGCCGATCCGGTGCGGCTCGCACTGGTGGCTCTCGTGCTTGTCCCCGCCGCGGTGGAGATCACGATTGCCCGGGTGCCGACCCTGCTCGGCGTCGGCTGGAATCTGACGCTGATCGGCCTGCTGGAGGCCGCCCACGCGCCGAAGATGGTGCTGCTGCTCGCCGTCACCACGGCGACCTGGGTCGCGTTACGGTCCGCGTCGGTGCCGCTCAACGCCGTGGTGTTCGCCGTGGGCGTCGGCATGACGGTGGCGCAGTATTGGATGGGGAGTCCAGACGCCGAGGGTGACCACTTCACAGACGGATTCCTGGTCTGGGTCGCGGCCCTGCTGTACGGCACGGGCACCGGTTTCATCCTGCGGCGGACCCGGGAGCTGGCCGAGGAGTTGACCGAGGCGCAGAGCAGGCTGGTTGCTGCTGCGGCGGCGGACGAGCGGCGGCGGATCGCGCAGGACGTCCACGACCTGGTGGCGCACTCGCTGGCGGTGGCGCTGCTGAACATCACCGGCGCGCGCCGGACGATGCGGCGCGCGCCGGACGATGCGGCGCGCGCCGGCCCTCGCCGACGAGGCCCTGGCCCGAGCGGAGGAGGTCAGCCGGGAGAGCCTCGCGGGGATCCGGCGGGTCGTCGGGCTGCTGCGGGAGGACGCGGGGCCGATGCGGTCCGGGCCCGGGCCCGGACCGCTGCCGACGGCGCAGGACATCGGAGATCTCGTGGCGGGTTACCGACGCAGCGGCCTTCCCGTGCGGCTCGAGGTGGAGGGCGACGTCGGGACGCTCGACCAGGCGGCAGGCTCGGTGTTGTTCCGGACGGTGCGGGAGGCGCTCGCGAACGTGCTGCACCATGCCGACGCCGCGCCGACGTGGGTGCGGCTCGACATCGGTCCGCGCGTTGTCGGGGTGACCGTCCGAAACGATCTTCCGGCGGGTGGGGTGCGGCAGCGTCATCTGGGCGCATCAGGCGTCTTGGGCGCCTCGGGTGGCACGGGTGCTTCGGGTGGCCTAGGTGGCACGCTGGAGGGTTCGTCCGAATCTCACGCCGACGCCCGTGCGGATGCCCGTCCAGGGGGCCGGGGGATGGGCCTGACCGGGATCGCCGAACGGATCCACGCGCTCGGTGGGACCTTCGACGCGGGCCCTCGGGACGGCGCCTGGGTGGTGGCCGCCGGCATCCCGGTGGGAGGCGCCGTGCCAGAGCCCCTGTGGCCGGAGTCCTTGCGGCCGGAGCCGCCGTACCCGGCACCCAGGCGGCCGGCGGTACGGGATGGCTGAACTCCCGGGCCCGCTGCCGCCGATCCGGGTTCTGCTCGTCGACGACCAGGAGTTGATCAGGGCGGGACTGGCGCTCGTGCTCGGTGCGGAGAACGGCGACGGGCCGGGTGGGGTGGCCGCGATCGAGATCGTCGGGGAACGGTCGGATGGCGACGAGGTGGTGGCCGCCGTGCGGTCGCTGCGCCCGGATGTCGTTCTCCTCGACATCCGGATGACCCGGATGGATGGCGTCGACGCGATGCGCGCGCTTGCCAGGCTCGGCCCGCATCCGCCCGTCCTCGTGCTCACCACCTTCAGCGACGACGACACGCTCTGGGGGGTCATGGCCGCCGGTGCGGCCGGATTCATCCTGAAGGACCGGCCCGCGGATGACATTGTCCGGGCGATCCGACTGGTCGCCGCGGGCGGCTCGTGGATCGACCCGTCGGCCAGCGAGCGGCTGCTCGGCGCGTTACGTGCCGCACCCACCGCCGACCCGTCGTTGCGCCGCCGGATGGAGCGGCTGTCCGACCGCGAGCGCCAGGTGCTGCGGGCGATGGCCCGTGGCGCCACCAACCGGGAGATCGCGCTGGCGCTGCGGGTCAGCGAGCGCACCGTGAAGGCGCATGTGGGCAGCATCTTCCTCAAGTTGGAGGTACGGGACCGGGCCGGCGCGATCGTCGCCGCCTTCGACGCCGGCCTCGCCACCCCGGGCGGTTTCGTCGTCGATCATCTCGAATGATCTTTACCATCAACCTTAGGTTGACGAATGATCGAACCCGTTGGCATGACCTCTCCGGTGCGCCTCGACGACCTGATCGAAACGATCAAGAAGGTGCACACCGACGCCCTCGAACAGCTCTCCAGCGCGGTCCTCGCCGCCGATCATCTCGGGGACGTGGCCGACCATCTGATCGGCCATTTCGTCGACCAGGCCCGTCGCTCCGGCGCTTCCTGGACGGACATCGGCAGGAGCATGGGTGCCAGTAAGCAGGCGGCACAGAAGCGTTTCGTGCCGAAGACCCCCGGCGAACCATCGGCCCTCGATCCCGGTCAGGGATTCAGCCGGTACACCGAGCGGGCCAGAAACGTCGTGATGGCGGCGCAGAACGAGGCCCGAGCAGCGAACAACGCCGAGATCGGGCCCGAGCATCTGGTACTCGGGCTGCTGATCGAGCCGGACGCGCTGGCTGCCCAGGCGATCGTCGCGCAGGGTGTGTCACTGGAAGCCGTCCGGGTAGCCGCCACCGCGGCGCTGCCGCCGCCGGCCGAGCAGGTGCCGAACCTCGTCCCGTTCGACACCAAGGCGAAGAAGGCGTTGGAGCTGACGTTCCGGGAGGCCCTGCGGCTGGGACACAACCACGTCGAGACCGAGCACATCCTGCTCGCCCTGCTGGAACTCGAGGACGGCACCGGCGTGCTCCACGGTCTCGGCCTCGACAAGGCTACCGCCGAGACCCACCTCACCGCCGCCCTGGCGGCGATTCTCGCCGCCCGCGAGCAGGGGTAGCGCCCGCGTCAGGCCCGCTGCCCCATGCCGGTGCGGACCTCCTCCCATCGACCCCGCGCGGTGCTTGGCATGAGCGGGGGTGTGGGCAGGCCCGCGCCCTCGCGCAGGCCGGTGAGGAAGCTGCCGATCGCGGCGCGGGCGTCGTGGCGGGGCGACCAGCCGAGCTCTGCCCGGGCCCGGGCAGTGTCCATGATCGGTAGATGTAGGACGGCGTCGAAGAGTTGCGGGGAGGCGGGCACCAGATGCAGGTGCCAGGCGGTAGCCAGAGCGCCCCGGGCCAGGCCGGCCGGCATCCGGATGATCCTCGCATTGAGGATGTCGGCGAGCAGGGGTACGTCGACCACCGGGTCGGCCGCGATGTTGAAGGCGCCGCGGGCCCCGGTCAGGGCCGCCAACCGGTAGGCGTCCGCGACGTCGGAGGAGTGCACCACCTGGAAGCGCAGCCCCGGCAGATCTGGCAGCACGGGCACCGTCGCCGGGTGCGTGGGCGCCGCTGCCGGCCGTACCACCCGGCCGGGCAGCAACGGCCCAGCGAGCAGGCGCCGTTGCTGGCTGGCCGCCTCCCGCTTGAAGATGAACCCGGGCCGCAGCCGCACCACCCGGATGCCCGGACGGTCACGTTCGAAGGTGTCGAGGACCCGCTCCAGATACGCCTTCTCCCGGGTGTAGGCGGCCTCGGGCCAGCCGTGGGTCGGCCATCCTTCGTCGACGGCGCCTTCCCGGGCGGCGGGCGAGTAGGCGCCGACCGATGAGGCATGCACCAGCGCGGGCACGCCGGCTCGGGCTACGGCCTCGAACACGCGGATGGATCCCAGGACATTGGTCCGCCATGTGGTCAAGGGGTTGTGGGTGGGCTGGAACAACCAGGCCAGGCGGATCACGACGTCGGCGCCCTGGAACAGCGGGGCGAGGTCATCCGTGACGACATCGGCCTGTGCCCACTGGGTCTTCGGCGCCGTCCATGTCGGGTTGCGGCGGGATACCCCGACCAGGGAGCCGACCTCGGTCGACCGGCCGAGAGCCGCCAGCACGCTCGTGCCGACATTCCCCGTGGCTCTCACCACGACGATCTTCAGGTTGCTCGGGGTTGGCGTCACCTGATCCACCTCATCCACCTCCTGCGGTCGACCGGGAATCTCCCGTCGGGGGAAGCGGTCTCCTTTCGGAGGAATGGATACCCGCCGACGGGCGTCCAGATGCAGCCCTCAGCTCTCGATGAGCTGCGGTGCGCCGTCCGTCACTCCAAGGCGGCCGCG
Source organism: Frankia sp. CcCS3 (assembly GCF_977927575.1). Classification (NCBI taxonomy): domain Bacteria; kingdom Bacillati; phylum Actinomycetota; class Actinomycetes; order Frankiales; family Frankiaceae; genus Frankia; species Frankia sp. CcCS3. The sequence continues at coordinate 11,057 of NZ_CDWRCL010000051.1, read as the reverse complement.
AGGGAGGCGGTCAGTCTTGCCGCGAGGTCGTCCATCACCGTGGGGGAGACCCATTCGGCGGCCTCCGCCGCGGTGAGCTCGGCCATCGTGGTGACGTGACGCCGGGCGACGACAACCAGCCAACCCGGCAGGGCGGTCCTGATCGTGTGCGTGACCCGCCAGCCGGGATCGACCAGGATGCGCTCCCGGGGCGGCAGCCCGTCCAATGATGCGTTGCCGACGCAGGAGAAGCAGCCCTCGACGGCGCTCGTTGTGTCCATTTTGATCATCTAGGGCGTCAATCAGTATCAGTCGGTATCAATTCAGTGTCGATAGGTATCGATCGGCATCGATCAGGTGAACAGGCCGCTGCCCCAGTAGTCCTTCGTGCCGGCCCGGAAGCCTGGCGGGATCGCGAAGATCGCGCTTCCGTTGTGCCGGATGTACTCGTTCAGCGCATCCTGGCCGGACAGCCTCGAGCTGAGCCCAGGACCGCACCGGGACGACATCGGGCTCGACCTGTGATGTTGTGGTGCATGACCTGTGGTGCATGGTCCATGGCGGGGCCACCGCCCCCGGCGAGCCCGCTCACCTCGGCCCGTTCTCCCGGTCCGTTCCGCGTTGACCGGTCACCTCCGTCACCGACAGCTATCGACACAATTCTTTCTGTTGTATCGCTGTCCGGTCCGCGTTGCGGATACGGATCGGCGAGGTAACCGCACCCGCTCTCCTCACCGGTTCGTCTTCATTATTTTTTGCCTTAGGAGTCGAAATGAAATAACTTGCGCGTTTCGAACCTTCCACAGGCCTGTGACCTGCGATGATGCTCTCGATCACGTATTTGTTACTTCATTACGTCCCCTTAGTTCCGCGAAACGCTGGCGGGTCGCGCCCCTTCGTGGTCGCCTATCGTTAGTGGCCCACCGCGTCGCCCACCAGTCGGCGGCAGGAACATCAATTCCGTTCGTCAGTACTATGTGAAGTGTGTGATAATATGAAGAAGGATCTTGACTTTTCCCTAGTCGACCGGGCTCTGCCGGACCCGGCCGGCGTGCCCGGTGACGGCCTGATGCTGCGGTCGGTGATGTCCTCGAAGCCGCCGGCCACCCCACGGCAGCGTCCTGACCATGGCACTGAGGCGAGCTTGAACCGACCTCCGATGGCGCGACCCTACGCTGCGGCGGGTGTCCTGTTCTTCGATGAAGAAGACCGCATACTGCTCGTTGAACCGTCGTACAAGCCAGGCTGGGACATTCCGGGAGGCTTTGTCGAACCGGGGGAATCGCCCTACTCGGCGTGTGTACGGGAGGTCGCCGAGGAGCTCGGTATCGCCCCACCGATCGGTGGTCTGCTCGCGATCGACTGGGCGCCCTGTCTTAACGACGGATGGCTCGACAGCGAGATGCTGGCCTTCGTCTTCGACGGCGGTGCGCTGCCCGCCTCATGGCGGGAGCGCATCCGGCTGGACATGGACGAGATCATCAACTGCGCGTTCGTCCCTGTGGACGAGGTGGGCGGGTTGCTGCCGCCCCCGCACGCGCGACGGGTCCGTGCCGCCGCGGCCCTGCGGGGGGGGCACCGCAGCGCGGCGGATACCTGGAGTTCGGTAATCAGATTCCCGAGCCCGTCGGTGGTCCGGTGAGCGTCGCGTCGCTCGGTGGGCCGGATGCTCGGGGCGCGGGCGCGGCTCAGGCGCTCGCGGGGCCATCCGCACGTGGCGCGGTGATGATGTCCAGCTCGGCGAACGAGGCGATGGAGGCATGACCGTCGGCGTCTCGGCGAGGATCCGGCGCACCGCCGGCTCGGCGTGACGGTCGCGCACCCACGCCCCCAACCGGGCCCGGGCATAGGGGAACAACGTGCCCAGTACCGCCGCGGTCGCGCTCGTGGTTCCTTCGATGTCGATGGGCGCGACCTCCGCCACCCGCTTGATCCCCGCCACTCCCTCGGTCTCTGCCACCCGTTCGACGGCACTCACGATGCCGTGACGAACTGTGCTCTCCGGCGCAGAAGGCCGTCGAAGTCGGGGATACGCGTGGCCAGGTCACTGCCGGTGAAGTCCCCGATCCGAAGGACGCTCCGCCGAGTGCAGTTTCGTGTTAAGGCCCGCGATTCCACCTTTGCTTATTGTCGGATTATTTCCTGTTTCTTACTTGTTTATTTCCGGTGCCGTCCGCGGCGTGTTCGAGATACATCGGTTACTGTTCCGGCCATGACGGATGCCGCGACGCGCGGCGGGACCCTGCGGACGCCTCCCGCACCTGCGTGGAGTGCGGGCCTACCGCGCACGCGGACGTGAACGCGGTGGTCAACATCCTCTGGGTCGGGCTGGCTTCTGATCACTCGCTATGACCTTGACGATCTTGTCAGTGCCGTGACGGTGGCGCATCACGGCCTGCTCCGGATCCGTTCGACGACGAACGTGTCCTCGGCCGGCTCACCGTCTTGGCCGATCCCGGCCGGCCAGGCGCCGCGGGGCGCCCGCCGGCCAGGCGGGCGCCCCGCGGGCTGTCACTGTTCGGGCGGTCCCGCACTGTTCGGGCGGTCCCGTGAAGATCAGCGCATGGGTTCGCCGGTACGTGAGCTCCGCTCCTCGCGGGCCGCCTGCCCGGGAAGCGGGCGGGCCGGCACCCCGGCCGCGGGACGGCCCGCGACGGCGTCCTCGGGCAGCGGAGTGTGCCGGATCTCCTCCAGATCCTCGGCGGACTCGACGGAGATCCGCGGCAGGACCCGGTCGAGCCAGGCTGGTACCCACCAGTTCGCCGTGCCGAAGATGTGCATCAGCGATGGCACCAGCACGGTCCGGATGATGAAGGCGTCGATGAGGATCGCCGTCGAGAGCCCGAGGCCCATCAGCTTGATCACCCGTTCGTCGCCGAGGATGAACGAGGCGAAGACCAGGATCATAATCGCGCCGGCCGCGGAGATGACCCGGCCGGTCTCGGCCTGGCCGAACGAGACGGCGATCCGGTTGTCCCGGCGCGCGGTCCACTCCTCGTGCATCCGGCTGACCAGGAACACCTCGTAGTCCATGGACAGGCCGAACAGGATCGCGAAGAGGATCACCGGGATGAACGCCTCGACCGGGCCGCCGCTGATGCTGAACAGTGACGCGCCCCAGCCCCACTGGAACACCGCGACGACCACGCCGAAGGCCGCCCCGACCGCGAGCAGGTTCATCAGCGAGGCGGTCAACGGGACCAGCAGGCTGCGGAACACCGCCACCAGCAGCAGGAAGGCGAGGAGAACCACGATCCCGATGAACAGCGGCAGCTTGCCCGACAGCGTGCTGGAGAAGTCCTCGAAGATGGCTGTGATGCCGCCGACGTAGATGCCGGTGCCGGCCTGGTTCGCCTGCGGGATCACGTGGTCGCGCAGCTGGTTGAGCAGCTTCGAGGTCGCCTCGGCCTGCGGGCTCGTCGTCGGGTACAGGGTGGCGATCGCCGCCTGCCCGTTGGGGCTCGGCCGCGGAGCCGAGACGGAGGCGACGCCCGGTGTCGCGCGAGCCGCTGCCACCACGGCGTCGAGGCTTGCCGTGTCCCGCGGCGAATGGATCTCGGCGACGATGCTGAACGGGCCGTTGAACCCCGGTCCGAAGCCCTCGGCCAGCAGGTCGTAGCCGCGCTTGGTGGTCTTGGAGGGGTCGCCGTTGCCGAGGTCGGACGAGCCGAGCCGCAGCGAGAAGAACGGGATCGCGATGACGGCGATGACCACCGCGCTGACCACCGCGAACAGCTGGGGCCGTCCCTCCAGCCGCTTCGCCCAGTGCCACCAGAAGCCCGAGGTGCTTTCGTGCACCGGGCCATCCTCGGCCAGCCTGCGCCGGTCGCGCCGGTTGAGCACCTTCATGCCGTAGAAGCCGAGCAGGGCCGGCAGCAGGGTGACTGCCGCGGTCATCGTCATCGCCACGGCCACCGCCGCCGAGATCGCCACGCCGTAGAGGAAGCTCACACCGAGTGTGAACATGCCGAGCAGCGCGATGCAGACGGTCATGCCGGCGAAGAGCACGGCGCGCCCGGAGGTGTTGACCGCGGTGACCGTGGCCTCCTCCGGGCTCTTGCCGGCGCGTAGGCCGATGCGGTGCCGGTTGACGATGAACAGGGCGTAGTCGATGCCGACGCCCAGTCCGATCAGGGTCGCGAGGACCGGGCTGAACTCGGCGATCGTGAGGACGTGGGAGAGCAGGATGATCAGGATGCTGCCGACCCCGAGGGCCATGATGGCGGTGATCAGGGGCAGGGTGACGGCCAGCAACGAGCCGAAGGCGACGAAGAGGATGATCGCCGCGGCGATGATGCCGATCAGCTCGCTGTAGCTCTGCTCCTGCTGCTCGATGACCGCGACGACCTGACCGGTCGCCTCCACCTGCAGGTCGTCCCTGCCGTAGCTTCGAGCGATGTCGGCCAGCTGCTCGATGTTCTCCTTGGGCAGCTCGATGCCCTGCAGGTCGAAGTTGACGGTCGCGAAGGCCGTGTGCCCGTCTTTGCTGATCTGGGCGGCGCCCCGCGGGCCGTAAGGGCTCGTGACCTCGGTGACGTGCGGGATCTTGGCGAGCCTGCCGAGCATCTCGCTGGCCGGATCGGAGATGGCCCGATCGGTGATGCGAGCTTTGTCACTGTGCAGCACGATGGTGGCGCTGTCTCCCGACGCCGCCGGGAAGTCGCGTTGCAGGAGGTCGATGGCCTTCTGCGAATCGGTGCTGGGCAGGGAGAAGGCGTCCTTGTAACTACTTCCGGCCACCTGGCTGATGCCGCCGAGCCCGAGCAGCGCGACGATCCACAGGAACAGGACGAGCCGACGGTGTCGGAAGCACCAGCGGGCGAGCGAGGCCACGGTTTCCCCTCGGGCGTTGGTGATCGGTGGTGTCGCTACCTGCGACGTCGTGCTGACGATTTGCTGCTGAGAAACTTACCGGTCGTTCAGTAGGTAGAGTTGAGAGTAACATCCGTCGCGGACTCGATCGGGGGGTGCAGGGCCGCCATGACCGAGCCGGCATCGCCCGATCCGGCATCGCCCGATCCACGGGGCGATACCAGATCGCGGATCCTTGCCGCCGCCATGAGCCTCTTCAGCGAACAGGGGTATGCCGGCACCTCGGTGCGGGACATCTCCGAGCGCCTGGGAGTGACGAAGGCAGCGCTCTACTACCACTTTCCGTCGAAGGAGACGATCCTCGACGCCCTGCTGGAGCCCTTCGTGTCCGAGCTCGGTCGACTCGTCGATCTCGTTCGGCAGTCCCCGCCGCCGTCCCCCCGGGTCATCATCGAGCGATTCGTCGAGGCCCTGGCGGGCCCCGGTGGCGTGCTGCTCGTCTTCGCCGACGACCCCTCGGTGATCCACCGCAAGATCGGCAAGAGCGACATCCTGTCGCTGCAGCAGGCCCTCGTGCACGGGCTCGCGGGGCCGGCTCCCACCCATCTCGGGTTGCTGCGCGCGTACTGCGCGGTCGGGTCCCTGCGGGGGGGGATCATCGGGATGGCGATCGAACGTGCCCAGGCCGCCGCCCGGCAGTCCACCAGCGCCGACGAGGAGCGCGGCGGCACGGGCGAAGCGGTCACCTGCTCCGAGCGCCTCCGGGTCCTCGTCTCGCAGGTACCGAGGACATTCACCCCCCTGGTCTCCGCCGCGGAGCAGGGGGAGATCGTGGCCGCCGCCCTCGCCGCTCTCGGTGACGATCCCGCCGTCTCCGTCTCCGTCTCCGCCGCTGACTCTGGCGCGGCCTCCGCCGCTGGCTCCGGCGGCTGCGGCGCGGTGGGTGATGAGGGGCATGAAAGTGACAGGTCTCCCTCCGGTGCCGACCTGACCGGGTCACAGGATGCCCCGGTCGCCGACGCGGGTCCGGTCGCGACATCTTGCCCGGCGCACGGGGAACGTCCCGCGTGCCGGGAGGCCGCGGCGTCTCACCCGCCTCCCGCGCCGGACCTGGCCTCCGTCCGGCTCCACTGACGACTGTATGCGCCGGATCGTGAGCGATCCGGCGCATCACCCCTTCGTATCCACCCACCTTCGCGGTTCATGTGCCTCATCTCACTCTTCAGACGTTCGTAGATGGTGGTCCGTCTATTTGGTCGTGGCAAATGCCGCTTTCGCTCTTGTTTGTCTGGGGCGGTAGGGTGGTCGCGTGTGGAGGATGGATCAGTGTTTGGATGATGAGCCTTCCGCCTGTCCGGCGCACGCCGCGGACGGGTCGACACATCTGCCGCCGGGGGTAGGTCTTGGCGGCTTTGCCTCCGCCACGGCCGGTGATCTTGTGGTAACCGGATCGGACTGGCGGGAAGGTGTTGGCGTCGGAGCCGGCCGACCATGACCCTGATGCCGCGTACCGGCCTCGAGTCGGCAAGGTGTCGTCGCCGCGTCCTTCCTCCGGAGGCAATGCGGTTGTAAATAGTCCGCAATACCCAGTCGTCGATGTGGAGCCAGTTCGAAGTCTCCGGAAGAAGGTCTCCGAGAGCAGATTCCGAATCGATCGGACCGCTGTCATATCGGGCGACGCCGGGCGGTCGGGATGGGGGAGTGTGATAGGGAGTCCAGAGTCGCGCTCGGCCCTCGCTGTCCGATGTCGCCCATCTGACCATGGACGATCCGGCGACGGGACGGTGGAATGGTGGCAGTCGTGAGCCCGGTGGCGCGGAGTTACCAACGCACCGCGGATCCGGAGCCCGGCGTTGATGAGATGAGCAGTGGCTGTTCGGATCGGTGCCGCCCGCCAGGGTGGCCGACGCAACGATCCGGCCGGCGAGTTCGTGCCAGCGGACCACACCGAATCACCTTCGGTCGGACCACCTCGCAACGCGGGGCGACGAGTAGGGAAAGTTGTAGGTGACGTGCAACCAGTGCCCGCGGGGGAGAACGGCGTGAGGGGAATGACCGGAAGCGGTGTGTCGTGAGCACCCGGTCTCGCCCCGCTTTCGGTAACGGAGTGTCTACATCTCTTACTGGGCTGGTCATGCGGGCCGGCTCGGGCGTCTCGACCTGGCCGCCCCGGACCGCCGTCATCACGGGAGCATCCAGCGGTATCGGCCGGGAGGCCGCGCTGCTGCTGGCCGCGGACCGATGCCGGTCGCTGCTGGTCGGTCGCAACGGGGCCACGCTCGACGAGGTGGCCGCGGCGACCGAGGGGCACCGGATTGCGGTCGACCTGTCGAGTCCCGGCTCGGAACTGATGGTCTCCTCCCGGGCGACCGAGCTTCTCGGCGAGGTCGACCTGCTGGTGTGCTCGGCCGGCCTCGGGGCTGCGGGCCCGTTCGAGGTGATGTCCCCGGCCGCGATCGCGGAGCTGGTCACGGTCAACGTGCTGTCGCCGATGATGCTGGTCCGGGCCATGTTGCCGGCCATGCTCGACCGCGGCCAGGGGCGCATCCTGCTGGTGGGCAGCATCGCCGGCGCGCTGGGCGTGCGCGGTGAGGTCGCCTATTCCGCAACCAAGGCCGCTCTGCTCGGTTTCGCCGACGCGTTGCGGTCCGAGGTCGCCGGTCGCGGTGTGACGGTGACCCTGTGTCTACCCGGCGTCGTCGACACACCATTTTTCCACCGCCGTGGCGCGCCCTACGTCCGTCGCTGGCCCCGGCCTATACCGGCCGGGCTTGTCGCGCAGCGCATGCTGACGGCCACCGGACGCGGCGACGCCGAGGTCTGGGTGCCACGCTGGTTACTCGGCGCGGTGCGGGTCCACGGTGCGATCCCGTCGGTGTACCGCAGGCTGGCGGGTGTCTTCGGATGATCCGCGGCGTGGTCTACCCGGCCGCTCCCGGCTTTCCGGCCGGCCCTGGGGGTGAGCGACACCGACGATGAGAGTGCCGACGGGCGGCGGCCGGCCGCAGGCCGCCCGGGTGGTGCCGCCGGAGCATCATCCCGCCCACGGACCTGTGAGGACCAACCGAAGGGGGCCGGCCAGGCGGAGCTCATCCCGATACCGGCCCAGGGCCGGCCCATCTCCCGTACCGGCCCGCGCTGATCGTGCCCATGACCACCCGGTGCGATCCGCATCCTGATCGCCTTGGCGAAACCCAGGCAGCCACCCCCACCACGGAGCCTTCCGAAGAGCCTTCCGAACCCGGCTCTCCGGGTACGTCCGCGCCGGTCGTGGCCCCCGGGGATGCGGGATCCGGCCCGACCGCGTCCGTAGTGCAGACCGCCATCGAAGGAGAGGCGTATGACAGCCATCGACGCCCGAACCAGCCCATCACGCACGCCTGCCCAGCCGGCCGCGACGGGCCTGGCAACTCCCGCCGAGCAGCTGCTGCGCGCCGCCCCGGCGGAGAACTTCCCGGTCTCGCCGTTCGTTCTGCCCGCGGCGGTTCGTTCCCACTTCAACGCGTTGTACGTCTTCAGCCGGCTCGTCGACAACCTCGGCGACGAGGCGGTCGGCGACCGGCTCGCCCTGCTCGACCGGTTGTCGGCGGACCTCGAGGTGATCTGGACAGGCGGGCAGCCGGAGCTGCCGGTCCTGCGCCTGCTCGCGCGGACCGTGCGGGACTGTGACCTGCCCGCCGAACCGTTCCAGCGCCTCGTCGAGGCCAACCGGCAGGACCAGCGGGTCACCCGTTACGAGACCTTCGACGACCTGGTCCGCTACTGCACGCTCTCGGCCGACCCGATCGGGCGGATGGTGCTGCGCGTCTTCGGGCTGGCGACCCCCGACCGGGTCGTGCTGTCGGACCGGGTGTGCACCGCCTTGCAGCTCGCCGAGCACTGGCAGGACGTGGCCGAGGACCTCGCCGCCGGCCGGATCTACCTGCCGCTGGAGGATCTGGACACCTTCGGGGTGACCGAGGCCGATCTGCGGGCCTCCGTCGCGAGTCCGGCCGTGCGCCATCTGATGGCCTTCGAGGTCGCTCGGGCCCGTACGGTGATCGACCAGGGCGCTCCCCTGGTGTCGATGGTGCCCGGGCGGCTGCGGCTGGCCCTGGCCGGTTTCGTGGGCGGGGGCCGGGCGGCGTTGGACGCGATCCGGCGCGCCGACTACGACGTGCTCGGTGGGCCGCCGAAGGCGACGAAGCCACGGGTCGCCGAGTTCGCGCTGGCGGCGCTGGCCCGGTCGCTGGCTCCCGGAGCGTCGGCGGTGGCGCACACGGCGGCCGCCGTCGCCACCGCGACCAGCGCGACCAGCGCGGCCGGGGCCTGGCCGGGTTCCGCTTCGGGTTCCGGTTCCGGTTCGGGTTCCACGGCCCACGGCGGCACCGCTGCGACGAGTACCCAGGCCGGCGTCCCCGCCGCACAGTCCGTTCTTCCGGAGATGGGTGAGGTTCGATGAGTACCGCGGCGCAGTTCCCCGCGGGCCGGCCGACCGTGGCGGAGGCGTATGCCGCCTGCGAGGCTGTGACCAAGGAGGCGGCACGCAACTTCTCCTATGGCATCCGCCTGCTGCCGGCCGAGAAGCGGGGGGCGCTGAGCGCCGTCTACGCGCTCGCCCGCCGCCTCGACGACATCGGCGATGGTGATCTCCCCGAGGAGGCGAAGTTTGCCGGGCTGGCGCAGGTCCACGCGGAGGTCGAGGAGCTGGGGATGAACAGCTCCGATGATCCGGTCTTCGTCGCCCTCGCCGACGCCGCCCGCCGGTTCCCGATCCCGCTGGAGGCGTTCATCGAACTCGCCGACGGGGTCGAGAGCGACGTGCGCGGCACCACCTACGACACGTTCGACGATCTCGTCGGCTACTGCCGCCTGGTTGCCGGGACGATCGGGCGGCTCTCGCTCGGCATCTTCGGTAGCGAGCGGGCCACCTCCCACCGCGACGCCTCGGGGGTCGCGGACGCCCTCGGGGTCGCACTCCAGCAGACGAACATCCTCCGGGACGTGCGCGAGGACCTGCTCGGCGGCCGGATCTACTTGCCGCGCCAGGAGCTGAAGGCCGCCGGCGTCGAACTCGAGGTGGACGCGACCGGTCGTCTCGGCGGGCCCCCCGACGCGCTCATCGCGTACCTGCGGACGTCGGCGCAGCGAGCGGAGGAGTGGTATGGGCGTGGGCTCGTCCTGCTCGACCTGCTCGACCGGCGCAGCGCGGCCTGCTGTGGGGCGATGGCCGGCATCTACCTGCGGCTCAACCGGCGGATCAAGACCGATCCGTCCGCGGTGCTCGATCGTCGGCTGGCGCTGCCCGGCTGGGAGAAGGCGGTCGTCGCCGCCCGCAGCCTCGCGGGGCGGCCCGAGATGAGGGCGGCATGACCACGGGTGCCGGCGCGGACGCCGCGCCGGCACGGGGGCCGCGGCCCGCCGGGCGGACGGACGGACGTCCGCATCTCGCCGTCGTCGGCGGCGGGCTCGCGGGCATGGCCGCGGCACTGCTGGCCGTGGACAGCGGGGCCCGCGTGACCCTGCTGGAGGCACGTCCCCGCCTCGGCGGGGCGACGACGTCGTTCCGGCGCGGGGAGCTGTGGATCGACACCGGCCAGCACGTGTTCATGCGGTGCTGCACGGCCTACCGCGGGCTGCTGCAGCGACTCGGCGTCGAACACCTGACCACCTTGCAGCCTCGGCTGGACGTGCCGGTGCTGCTCGGCGACTCGTTGGCCCGGACCCGGCTGCGCCGGACGAGGGTCCCGCTGCCGGCGCCACTGCACCTGGCCCCGGCGTTGCTGGGGTACCAGGCGCTGCCGGTCGCCGAACGGCTGCGGGCCGGGCTCGCGGCGTTCCAGCTCGGGCGGCTCGACCAGCGATCCCCGGCGGTGGACGAGCAGTCGTTCGGCACCTGGTTGTCCACCCACGGCCAGGGCCCCGCGGCGACGAAGGCGCTGTGGGAACTGCTGACGGTCGCGACGCTGAACGTGCCCGCCGCCGACGCCTCCCTCGGCCTCGCCGCCAAGGTCGTGCGGACCGGTCTGCTGGAGGGCGCCGCCGCCGGTGACCTCGGCTGGGCCGAGGTCCCCCTGTCCCGGCTGCACGGCGACGCGGCGATGGAGACGCTCACCGCGGCCGGCGCCGACGTGCGCACCGGGGTGAAGGCCCGGTCCATCACCGCCGCGGGCAGCGGATGGGAACTGGCCGTCACCGCGGGCGGGACCGGTCGCGGCGCGGCGGTGCCCGGCACCGACGAGCGCGGCGTGCTGCGGGCGGACGCGGTCGTGCTCGCGGTGCCGCCG
>NZ_CDWRCL010000050.1:0-20367 GCF_977927575.1 Frankia sp. CcCS3 | reverse complement strand
GGCTCCTCCTCCCACAGCCGGCCCAGGATGCCGCCGACGATCTCCTTGTGTACCCGTTCCCGGGGCCCGGGGCCCGGGGTCCGCTGCCCGGGCCGCTGGCACGAGCCCGCCGCCCGGGCCGGCGACGGGGCCGGCCAGCAGCCCCGCGACCCGGCGCAGCTGACCGCGTAGCCGCTCCGCACTCGCCAGGTCCGCCGGCAGACCGACCGGTTCGATGATGGCGGTGAAAAGACGGCGCACGGGGTCCGCGGCCGTGCCCTGTTCGGCGGAGCTTGACCAGTTCGAAGCCCGCAGGCGTTCGTACCGTTCGCGGAGGTGCTCGCGGACGGCGAGCGATCCGGCGCCTGCCGTCGCTGCCGAGGCCGGATCGCCCGGCGCTGCCGGGGCCGTCGAGCGTCCCAGGCCGACGGCATCGGTCGTGGTCGAGAGGGGTGCCGGATCCGGGGGACCCGACGTACCCGAACCACTCGCGGTACCCGAACCACTCGCGGTACCCGGGACGCCCGTACGCCGAGCATCCGCGGTATCCGCGAGGGCGGCCAGGCCGCCGCCGGGCGGCGGCGCGGCGGTCCTCCCGACCCGGTTCTCCACCACCTGCCGGCACCAGGGCTCCGGCCGGCCCGGATCGAACATCTCGTCACCGATCAGGGCCAGCAGATCGCCGATTCCCCGCATCCCACCGCGGCCGTAAAGGTCCACGAGCAGCCGGGCGGCGGTGGCCATGATCGGTGGAGCGTCCGGCCCGCCCCGCGGATCCACGTGGATCGCGGCGGGCTCCCCGTTGCCGGCACACGCCGGTTCGAACGGAACGAACAGGAACCGCGGGCCTGGCTCGTCGGTGTGCCGCGCGCCCGAGGGGACGGCGGTCGCATGCGTGGAGAAGGTCAGCCGGTAGGGCAGAACACCTTCGAGGATCTCCACCAGGGCCCACATCAGCGTGAGCGCCTCATCCGAACCGGTGTGGGCCACCACGAAGGGACGCTCGGCCCGCGACCATGCCAGTACCGCCGCGATGAGCGTGACGAGCCGATCGCGCCGCACCCCCCCGCGCGCCGACTGGCGCAGGGCCCGCTCGCCCGTCCGTCGGCGTGCGGTGAGGTCGCGCAGGTGCAGGGGAGCCAGCCGCGGGACGGTGCGGGAGCTACCCACCACGACCCCACCCGCCGCGTACAACGCGAGCCTCACCCGTTCGGTCAGATAGTCCGCCCGGCCGATCAGGATGTGGGCACGCAGCCGGGCCCGGCTCTCGCCGCCGCGTTCCGGGATCCGGATTCGGTGCACGAGCGCCGCTTCCGGGATGCGGCGCGGATCCCTCGCCGTGAGATGGTCCGGCGTCTCGGGATGATCCGGAGACCGGATGATGTAGGTGAGCGCCGACGGTGGGTGGGGGAGCCGGCTCTCGTCGAGCTCGACCTCGCCGGCGAGAAGCCCGCTCCAGGACCTGGTCACCGTGGAGCCCAGGGAGCTTGCCGCCGGGAGGTGACTCTCGCCGCCCGTCCTGCTCCGGCGCGACCAGGAATAGATCATCTGGTCGAGCCGCGTCGCCTCCGCTGCCCAGCCGGACCGTGCCCTCGGCGTCCCCAGATGATCGATCACGGTAGACACCCGTTCCGCCGGGCCCGACGGCGTCGCTGAACGCGCCAGCCGCGACAAGCGCCGAGGACGACGGATCCGGCGGCGACGCCTTCCCGGGTGTCTTCAAATCCGCTCGCACCCGCCGGTGATACTTCCTTCCGGGGGCCGTAATGCCGGGCCGCGTAATGTTGGTCCCGCACGAAAGTCCTGGTCCTAGCGGGTGGGCATGAGGACAGGAGCCCCCTGGCCGCTCGCTGCTTCTCAGCCAATGGTCGCCCCCCAGACGGTGGTCCCTCAGCCGGGCATTGATCGTGCTGTCCCGGTGAATTATGGCGTGCTGGCGGAAAAATATTCCTGGCACCCGGTAGACGTCCAGAGGAGTCCTGAAAAATCGGCCTTGCGATCGCTGTCGGCCCGTCGGTTGCGATCCTTCCGCGGGGTGTGCCGTCGCTCCCGCCCGAGGAAGGATCGCAACCGGGCCCAAGTCGTACCCCCGACGAAGTTCTGTAGTGCCCGCTGCCGTACCGCCGGTCTACGTGTGCGCGGGGAACTTCCGCGGTCGTCCTTTTTCGCATGGTGGGTCGCCGTTGTAGCCAAGGTGTTGACGTGATGTTATTCGGCTCGTTCATCGCTCCGGATGCGCCCGCCGCCGCGGGCGCGGTTTGTTCGCGGAATTGGTGGGATCCATCGAGCTGATCGGTGCGGGGCCGGTGGTTCCGGCGCCAATAATCCGACGGATCTCACGGCGAGTGACGCTATCCGGAGGGAGGCGGATCTGACGTTGAATACCGTCACACGATGCGATCGGTGAACGGTCTTCGGCCGAGATCGAGGTTGTCATGGCCGTGGCGCGATTCCTGAGCTCCCGGTAGTGCGGGGGAGAACACCTCGGGGACACACCTACGTCTCGCTGGAAGGGCGATCAGAATCGGCCCGCTTCGTACCGTCCGACGGCTTCTCGGTCGGGTGGCCGGTCAGGTGGTGGGCACGGCCGCGTCGGCGCGTGGCCGGACGAGGGTGAACCGGTCGAACGGGACCGGCGTCGGTGCACTGGAGTCGTACACGGTCACCCGGATGCTCGTCGAGCCGCCCGGTTCACCTGGATCCACCTCGAAAGCCGCGAAGGCGTATGGATGCTCCGATGCCCGGAAGGCGAGCCAGGGCGCGTCCTCCCTCGCCCGGGCCGATCGGCGATGCCACCCGCCGGGATCCTGTTCGTGCACGCCGACGATGACCCAGCAGGCGGGTGGATCGAACAGTGCGTGCGCGGACGGCGACGATGATCCTCCGGTCCCCACGAGCAGGTGGACGGTGCCCGCCGAGGTGTCGAGCAGGTCACCGGCCCCGCCGACAGCCGCGGCGCCCACTCCGTCAGCGGTCTTCCGGGCGGGCGTCGTCGCATCGGGGACCGGGCGGGGAGTCCGGGTCGCGCTGTCCGGCACGACCCCGCGCAGCGGATGAGTGCGCTCGTAGTGGTGCTCGTGGCCGCAGAGCACCAGATCCACCTCGTAGGTGTCGAACAACGGCAGCCATTCCTCCCGGATACCGAGGTCGGCGCCGTTGTGCTCCGCCGCGGTCGACACCGCGGCGTGGTGCATGCCGACGACGATCCAGTCGATGCCGGAATCGGCGCGGGCCTGTTTGAGGGTCCGCTCCAACCAGGAGGTCTGCCGGCCGGCGGTGTACCCATGGAGGTAGACCCGCCCGCTGTCCTGATAGCAGACGTCGGCGGCGCTGAGCATGACGAACCGCACGCTGCCGACGGTGAACGCGTACCAGAGCCCGGCGAGGTAGGCCTCCTCGTCGTGCTGGGGAAGGGCGAAGTAGGCCTGGTAGGCGGCTAGCCCCAGCGATCCGTTGCCCCGCTCGGTCTCATGGTTGCCGTTGCAGGGCATCCACGGCCGGAACCGGGCGGAGGAGCTGATCATCGTGAACCAGTCGAACCAGGCGCGAACCGGATCTGTGCGCTGGTTGGCGTACGACAGGTCGCCGTTCGCGAGGTTGAACAGCGGCGCGAGGCGTTCCACTCCGGTCACCACGTGGCGTGACGCGGCCGAGCCGTACGGGTCATGCGGCTCGTCGGTGCCCTGGTCGCCGAAGCAGGTGAAGCTGAAGGCGGCCCGGTGCCGTGGAGCCGTGCGGAACGACCCGTGGGCCAGGCCCCAGCGCCCGTCATGACCCACGTCATAGCGGTAGCCGGTAGCCGGCAGGAGGCCGGACAGGTGCGCATGGTGGGCGAAGACCACCTCGTTCGTCAGGGCGTCCGTGTAGGAACAGGTGAGCGCGGTCACCGAGCCGGTAGACCCGCCATCCGCCGGGCCGAACCGTACCTGGGGCCGTGGGACGGCAGTTCGGGTCAGCCACGAGACGACCATGGACGTGGCGGGATCAGAGCCGAAGGTCAGGTGAACGCCGAGCGCGACGTCGGGACTACCAGTCACCAGCGGAGCTCTCCGTTCGCCGAACCAGCAGTCCGAACCGTCCTCGGGGCGATGAAGTTGTGCCTGTGCTGTGCCGGCAACCGGACCCGATCTCGCCAGGTGCCCCGGCTGGCAAGGTGGTTATCCGGTGGCTGACATTTTCCCATATTCCGTTACCGGTCGCCGACTGAGCGGTGTGACCGAGCGATGTGTGAGAGAACGAACGTGTTCCAACTCTGGAGCGACCAGCCCGGATACGCGGCCGAGACGGC
Organism: Frankia sp. CcCS3; assembly: GCF_977927575.1. Lineage (NCBI taxonomy): Bacteria > Bacillati > Actinomycetota > Actinomycetes > Frankiales > Frankiaceae > Frankia > Frankia sp. CcCS3. The sequence continues at coordinate 16,100 of NZ_CDWRCL010000050.1, read as the reverse complement.
GATGGCCGGCCATCACGCCCGGCCATCACGCCCGGCCATTGCGAGGTCACCGGACCGGCCGCCTCCCGGGAGGCAGCCGGAACTTCCCGAGTGCCTACTCGCTGGACTTGGCCAGATCGACCGGCGGGGCATCGGGCACCTGGTTCGGCTTCACCTCGCCACGGAAGACGAACTTCGCCTCGTCACCATCGCCTTCGACGTCCCCGACGACGATCTCGCCCGGCTTGAGCGTGCCGTACAGGATCTTCTCGGACAGCACGTCCTCGATCTCCCGTTGGATCGTCCGGCGCAGTGGCCGGGCGCCCAGCACCGGGTCGTACCCCTTCTTCGCCAGCAGGGCCTTGGCGACCGACGTCAGCTCGAGAGCCATGTCCTTGTTCTTGAGCTGGGCGTCCACCCGGGCCAGCATCAGATCGACGATCTGGATGATCTCGGCCTCGGACAGCTGGTGGAAGACGATGATGTCGTCGATCCGGTTGAGGAACTCGGGCCGGAAGTGCTGCTTGAGCTCGTCCTGAACCTTCGCCTTCATCCGCTCGTAGTCGACGGCGCCCTGACCGGTGGCGAACCCGATGCCGGGGCCCTTGGAGATGTCCCGGGTGCCCAGGTTCGACGTCATGATCAGAACGGTGTTCTTGAAGTCGACCAGCCGGCCCTGGGAGTCGGTCAGCCGACCGTCCTCCAGGATCTGCAGGAGGGTGTTGAAGACGTCGGGGTGCGCCTTCTCGACCTCGTCGAACAGGACCACCGAGAACGGCTTGCGCCGCACCCGCTCGGTGAGTTGGCCGCCCTCCTCGTAGCCGACGTAGCCGGGCGGGGAACCCACCAGCCGCGAGACGGTGTGCTTCTCCATGTACTCGGACATGTCGAGCTGGATGAGCGCGTCCTCGTCACCGAAGAGGAACTCGGCGAGCGTCTTGGACAGCTCCGTCTTACCGACACCGGACGGGCCGGCGAAGATGAACGAACCGCCGGGGCGCTTGGGGTCCTTCAGCCCGGCACGGGTGCGCCGGATCGCCTGGGAGACGGCCTTGATGGCCTGCTGCTGGCCGATGACGCGCTTGTGTAGCTCGTCCTCCATGCGCAGCAGGCGCGCGGTCTCCTCCTCGGTGAGCTTGAAGACCGGGATGCCCGTCCAGATGGCGAGCACCTCGGCGATCTCCTCGTCGCCCACCTCGGCGACGACGTCCATGTCGCCGGCCTTCCACTCCTTCTCCCGCTTCGCCTTCTCGGAGAGGAGGGTCTTCTCCTTGTCCCGCAGGGACGCGGCCTTCTCGAAGTCCTGCGCGTCGATTGCGGACTCCTTGTCCCGGCGGACGGTGGCGATGCGCTCGTCGAACTCGCGCAGGTCCGGCGGAGCGGTCATCCGACGGATGCGCATCCGCGAACCCGCCTCGTCGATCAGGTCGATCGCCTTGTCGGGCAGGAACCGGTCGGAGATGTAACGGTCGGCCAGGGAGGCGGCCGCCACCAGCGCGGCATCGGTGATCGATACCCGGTGATGCGCCTCGTACCGGTCCCGCAGCCCCTTGAGGATCTCGATCGTGTGCGCCACTGACGGCTCTGCGACCTGGATCGGCTGGAACCGCCGCTCGAGAGCGGCGTCCTTCTCCAAGTGCTTGCGGTACTCGTCGAGCGTAGTCGCGCCGATGGTCTGCAGCTCACCGCGGGCGAGCATGGGCTTGAGGATCGACGCCGCGTCGATGGCACCCTCGGCCGCGCCCGCGCCGACCAGTGTGTGCAGCTCGTCGATGAACAGGATGATGTCGCCGCGGGTCCGGATCTCCTTGAGGACCTTCTTCAGCCGCTCCTCGAAGTCACCGCGGTAGCGGGAACCGGCGACCAGAGCGCCGAGGTCGAGGGTGTAGAGCTGCTTGTCCTTCAGGGTCTCGGGCACCTCGCCCTTGATGATCGCCTGCGCCAGTCCCTCGACCACGGCGGTCTTGCCGACGCCGGGTTCACCGATCAGGACCGGGTTGTTCTTGGTCCGGCGCGACAGCACCTGCATGACGCGCTCGATCTCCTTCTCGCGCCCGATGACCGGGTCGAGCTTGGACTCGCGCGCCGCCGCGGTGAGGTTGCGGCCGAACTGGTCCAGCACCAGGGAGGTGGACGGGGTCCCCTCGGCGGGCGCGCCGGACGTGGCGGTCTCGCCCTTGCCCTGGTAACCGGACAGCAGCTGGATGACCTGCTGGCGCACCCGGTTGAGGTCCGCACCCAGCTTGACGAGCACCTGAGCGGCGACGCCCTCGCCCTCGCGGATCAGGCCCAACAGGATGTGCTCGGTGCCGATGTAGTTGTGACCGAGCTGCAGCGCCTCCCGAAGCGACAGCTCCAGGACCTTCTTCGCGCGCGGCGTGAACGGGATGTGCCCGCTCGGTGCCTGCTGCCCCTGGCCGATGATCTCTTCGACCTGTGACCGCACACCCTCAAGGGAGATGCCGAGGGACTCGAGGGCCTTGGCGGCGACGCCCTCGCCCTCGTGGATCAGGCCGAGCAGGATGTGCTCGGTCCCGATGTAGTTGTGGTTGAGCATCCTGGCCTCTTCTTGGGCCAGGACGACGACCCGACGTGCCCGGTCGGTGAATCTCTCGAACATGTGCGCTCCTTCGAGCTGCGACCGACCACACGACAGCCGGTATCCGCATGCTAGCTCCGCCGAGGCATGTCCTCACGCATCGAACAGAAACCTACCCGCCGGCACCGTCCACATCGTCGTGGGCGGCGGACCGGCGCAAGTACCGGTCCGACCAGCGGAGACGTCTAAGGCAACCGTGGCCGACCAGCCATGACTCCGTCACGTCGTTCCGCCAAGAGCAGAACGACGCCGCCCGCTTCGCGACGTCTCCGGTCGGGCGTACGGTGAGGTGGGACGCGTCAAGCGGTGCGTCCCACTTCGGTGAGCCTCCTCGCCGATGCTACCGACGGTAGTGGATGAGGAGGTGTATCTTGTTGTGATTCAACTCACATGTATATCGTTTTGCGTTGTCAATGTTACTCATTGTCGCCGCCCTGGGGAGTTTCAGCGACAGATCTTGCTTGCATCTTGTGAGTAACTACTTTACGTGCGCATACTCGGGCTGTGCTTCGGGTGATTCTCAGACCGCAAGTCCTCCGTTGCCCTGCGTGTCGACCCAGGCGCGCAGCCGTTCCTCGCGATCCTGGTCACCGGTAAAGGGACACGAGGTGCAGTAGTCGTCACCAAGCCGGTAGGCCAGGCAGCACGACCCACGGCGTATGCCGGTGTACCGCCGGCCGTGGTGGACGAACTCGTGCCAACGGGGCCGGGCCCGCATGGTGGGAGTAGCCCGGGAGAAGAAGGCGTCGGCCTCCACTCGGCCGAGGTGGGGATCGCCGGTCGCGCGCTCGGTCAGCAGGAAGGCGCGGGCGCACTGTGCGGCCACCGCCCCCCACAGCGCCGGAAGGCCGAGCCGGACCCGTCCCCGCAGCTCCTCGACGAACGGTTGGAGATGCGCGAGCACCTCCTCGACCAGGCGACTACGCAACGCGGCGACGTCCCCGACCACATCCCCGACCACGCCGATCCGGGCATTCACCCCGTCTCCGGCGGTGGCGCCCCCCGCGATCGGGTCATCCGCCAGGACGGTCATGGCCGGCCGGTGGAACGCGGTCTGGTCGAACCAGCCGCCGTCGAGGGCGCGTAGGGACATCGTTGCCGGGGTCAGGGCCGGCACCCGGTGCAGGAGGACGAAACAGGCGATGGCCGGGGCGGCGACGTTCGCCGAGTACCAGTTCGCCAGGTAGCTCGCGGCGACCTCCGGGCTGGCGCCGTGTGCGGCGCCCACCCGGGCCAGCGCCTCGGCCACGCCTGCTGGTCCGGTCAGGAAGGCACAGTCGGCCCAGCTCGGGCCGTCCGGCATCCCGAACTGCACACCGCGCGGCTCCAGCACCTCGGCGAGGTCCCGCAGGCTTGCCTCGAACGGTGGTTCGGCGCACTGGACGGTACCCCCGGAGAGTTCCGGCGCCGTCCCCTCGGGGACTACTTCCCTGGAAGGCGCCGCCGGGGACGCCGCCGAGCCGGTGCGGCGTTCGTTCACCGACCGCTTCACTGCCGGGACCGGGAGGTGTGCCGCGGCTGGGCCGGGCGTAGCTGTGCCAGGGTGCAGGATCTCTCGCAGAGTGGCGTGAGCATGAGCATGACTTTAAGTAAGCCTAACTTCATGTCTGGCGTCAACTGGAGCCGCCATCAGTGCTATGCCCACGAGTCATCGGGCCGGCATCATGGGTGGGTCGACATCGCGCGGTTGCCGGGCTGGTCGGCCCGCGTCACCAGCTGTCCGTGGCGAGATGGCGCTGGACGGCCTCGGCGATGGCCTGCTGCCCGTGCATGGTGGGGTGCGCGCTCAGATCACGTGTCGGTCCGAACAGATTGACCGGAGCCACCCACGGGTCCGGTGTGCAGATTTTGTGACCGCGTAGCGCTCGATCCGTCGAGACGAACTCCACTCTCGTATCCGACGCGGCTTTTCTGATGACCTGGTCGAGCTGTCTGTTCAGCCTCGTCAGCTGTCGACGTTCCCTGTTGGTCAGCCAGGTACAGATGTTGTTGAGCTGGTTGCCCGGAAATATGTAGGGATAGCCGACCACGATGATCCGCGAATGCGGGGCGGCGGCCTTCACCGCCGCGTAGTTGGTGCTCAGGACACCCGGAAGTTCCTTGGTGACAAGATCGCGCTCGCGGCGGTCGTTGCCATCCCAGAAGCATCTCCACGCATAACAACTGAAGATGACTTTGCCGAATCCGGCATCGTTGCCGCCGATGGTGATGGTGACGACGTCTGGGGCCCGGCCCAGTGCACGTAGCTGGGCCAGCTGGGGTTTCTCGCCCTTGAACGACTCGTGTAGGGCGCCGGTGGTGGCTCCGGAACACGCGGCGAACAGCGAGACGGTGACCCCCGATCCCATACCGCCCAGCAGTCGTGGCCAGGCCTGGCTGCTCCGCCGGCACTGGGGGGCCAGCGAGTCGAAGGGAGGATTGCCCTCCCCCGAGGAGTAGGAGTCGCCCAGCACGGCCAGGGTACGGGGCTGCGGACCGGCCGAAGCCGGATCACCCCAACCGTACGTAATCGGAACCGCGGCGAACAGGAATGCTGCCATCGCGGTGACAAGAAAGGGATGAGTGAAGTATCCGCTGCCGGGATGTGACGATACGCCGGGCTGTGTTCCCGAGCTTCGGTCCCGCATGGCACGGAATCGTAACCGAGTCGCGGGAGGACGGTCCGTCGAACCCGGCGGCTGTCGCTCGGCAGAGTCGGTTGCCTAATCCGCTGGACCGGTCGAAGCCCCGGAGATGCGCGATCGTCGTAATTATCCTGGTCGCCGTAATGCAGCCCGAACGAGCCTGAACGAGCCCGGTCGGGATCGGATCAGATATTCTTCTCGAAGACGAGACGCAGGCCGATGAGTGTCAGATGGGGCTCGTGGCGGTCAAGGGTCTCACTTTCCTTGATGACCACGGACGCGAGACCCCCGGTGGCGATCGTCACCGCATCCGTCCCGAGCTCGGCCCGGATGCGGCGTACCAGGCCGTCCACCTGACCGGCGACGCCGTAGATCATGCCGGACTGGAGTGCCTCGACCGTGCTCTTGCCGATGACGGAACGTGGCGCGACCAGTTCCACCTTACGGAGCTGGGCCGCCCGGGACGCGAGTGCGTCCAGCGCGATCTCGATGCCCGGTGCGAAGATTCCGCCGATGAACTCGCCGCGTGCCGAGACGATGTCCAGGTTCGTCGAGGTGCCGAAGTCGACGACGATCGCCGGCCCGCCGTAGAGGTGGTGCGCGGCGAGCGTGTTCATGATGCGGTCCGCGCCGGCTTCCTTCGGATTGTCGATGAGGATGGGAACCCCGGTCCGCGTCCCCGGTTCGACGATGACGACCGGAATGTCGTGAAAGGCCCGGACCGCCATCCGGCGCAGGGCTCGAAGCGCGGCGGGAACGGTCGAGCAGATCGAGACACCGGTGACCTTGTACTCGCCGAGCAGGCCGCGGTAGAGCAGCACCAGTTCGTCCGCGGTCGCCTGCGGGTCGGTGCGCACCCGCCAGGAGCCGGCGAGGTGTTCACCCTCGAACACGCCGACGACGGTGTTGGTGTTACCGACGTCGATGGCGAGCAGCATCAGGATTCCTCCACGATCAGACCCTCGATCGGTGGGCCCGCGGTGGCCGATCCCGGGCGATGATCGGGATCCAGGGCGAGATCGAGGCCGAGGTCGAGAGCGGGCGCCGAATGGGTCAGGGCGCCGACGGCGAGATAGTCGACGCCGACGGCTGCCACCGCCGCCGCCGTTCGCAGGGTCAGGCCGCCGCTTGCCTCGAGCCGCACCCCGGCCGGACGGGCGAGCTGGACCGCGGTCCGCAGGTCCGCCAGCGACATATTGTCGCAGAGGATGAGATCACATCCGGCATCGACGGCCTCCGCGACCTGGTCGACGGTGTCGCATTCGACCTCGACGGGCAGCCCGGGGAACCGGGCCTGCACCGCGGCGAACGCCGCCGCCACGCCACCCGCCGCGACCACGTGGTTGTCCTTGATCAGGGCTGCGTCCGTCAGCGACATGCGGTGGTTCACCCCGCCCCCGCAGCGCACCGCGTACTTCTCCAGCGCGCGCAGGCCGGGTAGCGTCTTGCGGGTGTCGCGGATCACCGCACCGGTGCCGGTGACCGCGTCGACCCAGGCCCGCGTCAGGGTGGCGATCCCGGACAGGTGGCACAGCAGGTTCAGCGCGGTGCGTTCGGCGGTGAGCAGGCCGCGGACCGGCCCGTTGACGTAGGCCACCGTGGTGCCCGGCGGGACAGGGTCGCCGTCGCGAGCGGTCAGGGTGACGGTCGCGGCCGGCCCGAGCAGGCTTTCGAAGACGGCGGCGGCGACCGGCAGGCCGGCGACGACGCCCGCGGCCCGCGAGACGATGGCGCCGTGCCCGACGAGGGCGGGGTCGACCGTCGCCTCGGAGGTCGCGTCGACCGCGCCGATCTGGCCGGTCACCTCGTTCTCCTCCCAGACCGGGAGGTCCTCCACGAGCGCGCGGCCGACCAGGGCCACCACCCCGTCCGGGTCGAGGCCGGCCGAGGCGAGGGCACTGCGGGTGGCGGGCGAGAGCCGTCCGCCGGGCACGCCGGCGGAACCGCTCACCGCGAGCCGCGCATGGGCTCGACGTCCACGATCAGTTCCCCTTCTGGATCGAGCCGGGTGAGGATCCGGCCGAGCCAGTGTTCGTCGTCCCGCTCACCGAAGTCCTCCCGCCAATGGGACCCGCGGGTCTCCGTCCGGATGGCGGCGGCGGCGGCGAGGGCCGTCGCAACCGTGCGCAGGTTGGTCATCTCCCAGGCCGGCGGCCCGGCCGTGACCGTCGCCCCGCTGACCCGCAGGTCCCCGAGACCGGCCAGTACCTTCGCCGTCGCCCGCAGGCTGTCCGCGCTGCGCAGCACCCCGGCACCGTCGGTCATCGCGCGCGCGAGCTCCGCGCGTTCGGCGGGGTCGGTCAGACCACTGCCGCGACCGACCACCGGCGCGGCGGGGATGGCGGCGCCGCGCTGGCCGCCGTGCCGGCCGCCGGGCGCGGTGCCGGCTAGGTGCTCCGCGATGCGTGCGGCGAAGACCAGCCCCTCCAGCAGGCTGTTCGACGCGAGCCGGTTGGCGCCGTGCACCCCTGTGCAGGCCACCTCCCCGCAGGCGTACAGGCCGGCCACGCTCGTGCGGCCCCACAGGTCCGTGCGCACTCCGCCGCTGGCGTAGTGGGCGGCCGGCGCGACGGGGATCGGCCTGGCGACCGGATCGATGCCGGCGGACCGGCAGCGCGCGGTGATCGAGGGGAACCGCCGCTCGATGGTCGCCGCGCCCAGCCTCCGGGCGTCCAGGAACAGGTGATCGACCCCCTGGGCCGCCATGACCCGCGACATCTGCTTGGCGACGACGTCGCGCGGCGCGAGGTCGGCCAGCCGGTGGACGCCCGCCATCACCCGCTCGCCGGCCGCGTCGACGAGAACGGCACCCTCCCCCCGCATGGCCTCGCTGACCAGCGGCTGCTGGCCCCCGAGCAGGTCGGCGACGGCGCCCGGCCTGGACGGGGGCAGCCACAGGGCGGTCGGGTGGAACTGGACGAACTCCAGGTCCGCGACGACGGCGCCCGCGCGCAGAGCCAGCGCCACCCCGTCCCCGGTGGAGACGCCGGGATTGGTCGTCGACGCGAAGATCTGCCCCATCCCGCCGGTCGCCAGGACCACCGCGCCCGCCGTCACCGCGCCGACGCCGTCCCGGCTGCCCTCCCCCAGCACGTGCAGGGTGGCGCCGGCGGCCCGACTGTCGGAGTCGAGCAGCAGGTCGAGGACCAGTGCGTGTTCGATGACCTCGACGCTCTCATCCGCCCGGACGGCGGTGATCAGGGCGCGTTCCACCTCCAGGCCGGTGGCGTCCCCACCCGCATGGATGATGCGGTTGCGTAGATGGCCGCCCTCCCGGGTGAGGGCGAACGAGCCGTCGGTGGTCCGATCGAACCGGGCGCCGAGCTCGGCGAGCTCACGTACCCGCGCCGGTCCGTCGCGGACCAGTACTCGGGCTGCGTCCTCGTCGCACAGCCCGACGCCGGCGACCAGGGTGTCGGAGAGATGATCTTCGGGCGAGTCCTCCGCGGCGAGCGCGGCGGCGATCCCACCCTGCGCCCACCGGGTCGACCCGGCGTCGAGGCGTGCCTTGGTCACCAGCAGCACCCGGGCGGCGGGCAGCGCCCGGCGCAGGTGCAGGACCGTCGTGAGCCCGGCGATGCCCGAACCGATGACGACGACGTCCGCGGCGCGCAGCCATCCCGGGCGGGGCGCGCCGAGCCGGCAAGGTAGCACGGTCACTGCGTAGCCACGGCCGATCGGACCGCCGCCGCGGCCGCAGGTACCGGGATGCCGATCGGGATGTCGCCACGCAGGCTCGACGGGTCGCCGGGGAGCGGTTCGGCCGGGTCGTCGCCGTGCCCGATGATCCGGTTTGCCGCGTCGACGAACAGCACCTTCGGGACGTGCCGGCGCGCCTCGGTGTCGTCCATGAGCCCGTACGCAATGATGATCACCAGATCGCCCGGCTGGACCAGGCGCGCCGCGGCACCGTTGATACCGATGATCCCGCTTCCCGCCGGTCCCGCGATGGCGTACGTCTCCAGCCGGGCGCCGTTGTTGATGTCGACGATCGTGACCTGCTCGCCGGGCAGCAGGTCGGCGGCGGCCAGCAGGTCCGCGTCGATCGTCACGGAGCCCACATAGTGCAGATCGGCCTGGGTGACCGTGGCACGGTGGATCTTGGCGGTGAGCATGGTGCGCAACACGGTCAGGCTCCCGGGTGATCGCGGTCGGCGGGACGGTCCGGTCGGGGGGTGAGGGCGGGAGACCCGGCGGATGCCGGAGACCCAGTGGGGGCCGGCGCCGGGGATTCCGGAGGCAGGACGAGGTCGATGTTGTCGATCAGGCGGGTGGTGCCCACCCGGGCAGCGACGAGCAGCAGGGTGGGACCGCTCCGGATCGGACGCAGATCGTCGGGGCTGGCCAGGGCGAGGTAGTCCACGTCCACCCCGTCCGCGGCGGCCAGAACCTTCCGCGCGGTCGCGAGCACGGCGTCCTGCCCGCCCGCCTGGGCCCGGGCCCCGGCGGCGAGCGCCCGGGACAGGGCGAGCGCGCTGCGCCGCTGCTCGGGGGTCAGATAGACGTTCCGGCTCGACAGCGCGAGGCCGTCGGGCTCGCGCACGGTCTCCACACCGATCACGGTGACGTCGAAGGCGAGGTCCGCGACCATCCGGCGGATGCAGACCAGCTGCTGGGCGTCCTTGCGCCCGAAGAACGCCAGGTCCGGACGGACCAGGTGGAGCATGGTCCCCACCAGGGTCAGCATCCCATCGAAATGGCCCGGACGGGCTGCGCCTTCGAGTAGCTCACCGAGCGGCCCGGCCTGCAACCGGACGAGCGGCGGCGAGTCGTGGATCATCCGGGGGGCGAAGACGAGGTCGACCCCCTCCCGCGCGCACACGTCGAGATCGGCGGCCAGGGTGCACGGGTACCGGTCGAGATCCTCACCCGCGCCGAATTGCAGCGGATTAACGTAGATCGTGGCAACCACCTGGTCCGCCTGGGCCCGGGCGGCGCGCAGCAGCGAGGCGTGGCCCTCGTGCAGCGCTCCCATTGTCATGACGACGGCCCTGGTCGGGCGCGCGTGGGTCGGGCGCGCGTGCCCGGCTGCCGCCCGCGCGGGCGCGTCGTCCGGCGCAGGCAGACCGGCCTCACTCTGCCGGGCGATGGTGGCCTGCCGGTCGAGCGCGGCGAGCGCGGCGCGCAGCTCGGCCCGGTCTCTGGCCAGGACGGGACTGCCCGAGCCGGGGAGCGTGCTGGGCCGGACGGAGGGGGCAATGCTCCTAGCGGAGGGGGCCGTGGCGGTGGCCGCCTGATCGCGGGATCCCGTCGATGGGCGGTCGGGCGTGGTGGAGAAAACAGCAGTCATGATCCGTTCCAGTCCTCGGATGGGGTACCGGACGTCGTTGGCAACTGTAACTCGGCTGCAATGGTTGCTGCCCTCCTCTGTGAGCTGGGCTTCGTTCGGGCGATCGTCCCGAACGAAGCCCTCTGCTCACTCCGGAAGGTGCAATTTGTTGTTTTGTGGCGTTATATGATACTTCGCTGGGGCGGCGAGCCCACCGGAGTTCAGGCCCCGGTGTGCGCGGGCTCGGCCCGCTCAGGGGCCTCGGCCTCCTGGGGGGAAGAGGGCGTGGAGGCTCCTGGACGGGTGTGCTGCGCGACGTAGGTGCCGGCGGCGATCGCCGCCGCGACCGGCCATTCGATGATCGAGGCCGCGGCGAGCCCGCCGAGCCCCAGGTAGTAGGTGCCCTTGCCCAGCGACGGCCACTGCGTGCTCGTACCTCGTCCAACCTCGAACCGCGACGTGAGCAGCGGTAGCCGGACCGTGAAGGTGTATGTGCCCGGCGACCGCTTGGGGCCCGTGGGCGGGGCCGGCTGCTGCTGGTCCCGCTCAGGGGCAGAGGTGTCCGTGTCCTCCCGGTGCGGCTGTGGCCGTGCCCGTGGCGGAGTGTCCGTCTTCGTGGCCATGGCAGCTCACCTCTCTCGATATCTCGATCTCCTTCTAGGAGAGAACCTAAGATGAACTTATAGTATCCAGAAGATAACTTCTCGTGCTGTTCGCGGTGTGAGCGCGGTCAGGCGGTGGACAGGTAGTCCTTGAAGGAGATGCCGGTCAGTCGCTCGTAGGCCTCCACGTAACGGGCCTGGGTCGCCTCGACGACGTCCGCGGGCAGCTCCGGCCCCGGCGCGGTCCTGTCCCAGCCGGTACTCGTCAGATAGTCGCGGATGTACTGCTTGTCGAAGGACGGCTGGGAGGCTCCGGGCCGCCAGGTGTCCTCCGGCCAGAACCGGGACGAGTCCGGGGTCAGGACCTCGTCGGCGAGCCGCAGCGTGCCCTGGGTGTCATGACCGAACTCGAACTTGGTGTCAGCGAGCAGGATGCCGCGCTCGGCTGCGAGGACACTGGCCCGGCCGAAGATCTGCAGGGTCAGCCGCTCGAGCTCGGCGGCGAGCTCGGTGCCGATCCGGCCGGCCGCGTCGGCCCGACTGATGTTCTCGTCGTGCTCACCGATCGGCGCCTTCGTGGACGGCGTGTAGATCGGTGCCGGCAGCTTGCTGCCGTCCACCAGCCCGGTGGGCAGGGGATGCCCGCTGACCGCGCCGGTGCGCTGGTAGTCCTTCAGCCCGCTGCCGGTCAGATAACCACGGGCGACGCACTCGATCTGCACCATGTTCAGGCGTCGGCACAGCATCGACCGGCCGCGCAGCTGCTCCCTATACGGAGCGAGCTCGGCCGGGTACTCATCGGCGTTCGAACTGACGACGTGGGACGGGACCAGGTCGGCGAGCTGGTCGAACCACCACAGCGAAAGCCCGGTGAGAACGGCTCCCTTGTCGGGAATTTCGGTCGGTAGGACCACGTCGAACGCCGAGATGCGGTCGCTGGCGACCAGCAGCACGGCGTCGTCCCCGACCGCGAACAGCTCCCGGACCTTGCCCGAACCCAGGTGGGTGAGCCCGGCGAACTCCTCATGTGTCAGCGGCATACACCGACCGTACCCAGGGAGAACAACAGCACCTGCGGGGCGGGGTCCCGCGCCATGCCTGCGCCGCTGTGCGGCGGGTCAGGCGCGGGGGCGCGCGGGTCAGGTGAGGGCCGTCAAGGCGTCGAAGACCGGGCCGAGGCGCTTGGTGTAGCGCTCGGGCCGGCTCACCTCGTCGAGCCTGGCCTCGTCCAGGGCCAGGCCGCGGTCGCCGGCGTGCTTGCGCAGCGTCTCCCGGAACGGCACGCCGGTCTGCCAGGTCTCCATCGCCGCCGCCTGGGTGACGGCGTAGGCGTCCTCGCGGGACAGCCCCGTCTCGACGAGTTCGAGCAGCACCGCCGAGGTGTAGACCAGCCCGCCCGTGGCATCGAGGTTCGCCCGCATCCGTGCGGTGTCCACGACCAGCCCGGTGACCAGCCGGGTCGTCAGGTGCAGCAGGTAGTCGACGCCGGTGGCGGCGTCCGGCAGCGCGATGCGCTCGGTGGAGGAGTGGGAGATGTCGCGCTCGTGCCACAGCGGGACGCCCTCCAGCACCGGGACGTACTGCGCCCGGACGATCCGGGCGAGCCCGGCGATGCGCTCCGACATGATCGGGTTCTTCTTGTGGGGCATCGCGGAGGAGCCCTTCTGCCCGGAGCCGAACGGCTCGGACAGCTCCCGGACCTCCGTGCGCTGGCCGTGCCGGACCTCCAGGGCGACCGCCTCGCAGACGGTCGCGAGCCCGGCCAGCGCCGCGACCCAGGAGGCGATGCCGTCGCGCAGCACGACCTGGGTGGCCACCGGGGCCGCGGTGAGGCCCAGCTTGTCGGCCACATAGGCCTCGACGTCGGGGCCGATGTTGGAGTACGTCCCGACCGCGCCGGAGATCTTGGCGACGGCCACGTCCGCGCGGGCCGCGCGCAGCCGGTCGCGGCAGCGGGCGAGCCCGAACGCCAGGTCCGCGACGCGGTGCCCGAACACCGTCGGCTCGCCGTGGATGCCGTGCGTCCGGCCGACCCGCAGGGTGTTCCGGTGGGCTAGGCCGAGGTCGCGCAGCGCGGCGACGAGGGTGTCCGCCCGGGCGAGCAGCAGGTCGGTCGACTCGACCAGCTGCAGCGCGAGCGCCGTGTCGAGCAGGTCTGAGGAGGTCATGCCGAAGTGCGCGTAGGCAGCGGCGGACCGGGGTTCGGTGCGGTCGGCCCAAGCGGTCAGGAAGGCGATGACGTCATGCTGGGTGACGGCCTCCACCTCGGCAACGGCCTCGGGCGTCGGAGCGGGGGCGGCCCGGACCGGCTCGACGGAATCGGCGGGGATGCGGCCCGCGGCGGCGTGCGCCTCCATGACCAGCACCTCGACGCGACACCACAGCTCGTACTTGTGCGCCTCCGACCACACCCGGCCCATCTCCGCCAGGGTGTAACGGCCGATCATGACTGGCTGCCGGCCGCGGCCGCCGCGCTCAGCCCGTCCGCCGCGGCCTGCTCGAACTCGTCCTTGAACGCGGCCAGCTTCAGCCCCAGATCGGGATCGGCCAGCGCCAGGATCTGGATCGCCAGGATCGCCGCGTTCGTCGAGTTGTTCAGGCCCACGGTCGCGACCGGGACGCCCGGCGGCATCTGCACGATGGCGAGCAGCGAGTCCATGCCGTCCAGCGCCCCGCCGGAGATCGGCACGCCGATTACCGGCAGCGTGGTGAGGGCCGCGATGGTGCCGGGCAGCGCAGCGGCCAGGCCTGCCCCGGCGATGACCACCGAGATGTCGCGGGCCCGCAGCTGACCCACGTAGTCGGCGAGGGTGCGCGGCGCGCGGTGCGCCGACAGCGACACCTGCTCGTAGGGCACACCGAAGCGTTCCAGGGTGGCGCCGGCCTTGCTCATGGTCTGGGTGTCCGACGGTGATCCGAAGACGATCGCCACCTGGGGATGGCCCGGCCCGGGGGTGCTCTGCGACACGGTCTACTCCTTCTTTTTCTTTCTATGTCTTGCGGGATCCTCGCCGGACGCGACGTCCGCTCGACGGACGTCGGCCGCGTGGCGCATCCGGGACGGATCTCCGATGTCGGTGCGGTAATGGGCGCCGGGCAGCGAGATGCGGCTGACAGCCTCGTAGGCCGATCCTCGCGCGGACTCCAGGTTGGAGCCGATGGCCGTAACGGACAGCACACGGCCGCCGGCCGAGACGACCCGGCCATCCGGCTCCCTCCGGGTACCGGCGTGCAGGACGTCGACGCCGGCCAGTGCACCGGCGGCGGCGAGCCCGCGGATCGGGTCGCCGAGCCTGGGTGCTGCCGGATAGCCGTGCGCGGCGACGACGACGCTGATCGCCGCGCCGGAGCGCCACACCGGTGCCCGCCGGCCGGAGAGCACGTCCGTCAACGGCGTCGTGAGCAGGGCGAGGATGGCCTGCACCTCGGGGTCACCGAAGCGCACGTTGAACTCCACTACCCGCGGGCCGCGGGTGGTCAGCGCGAGCCCGGCGTAGAGCAGGCCGGTGAACGGGGTGCCGCGCCGGGCCATCTCGGCCACTGTCGGCCGGATCACCGTGGCGACGATCTCCGCCGGCAGGCCGTGCGAGGCCCAGGGCAGCGGGGTGTACGCGCCCATCCCCCCGGTGTTCGGGCCGGTGTCGCCGTCGCCGACCCGTTTGTGGTCCTGCGCCGGCAGCAGCGGGAGGACCGCGCCGGACTCGGTCACCACGGCGAACAGGGAGACCTCGGGCCCGTCGAGGTACTCCTCGAGGACAACCCGGTCGTCCGGTCCGCGCAGGCTCGCGCGGACCGCGGCGACGGCCGCGTCGCGATCCTCGGTTACCGTGACGCCCTTGCCGGCGGCGAGCCCGTCGTACTTCACCACGTACGGCGGGCCGAAGACGTCCAGGTCGGCCAGGGCGGGCTCGATCTCGGTGTGGTCGCGAGAGGCCGCCGTGGGCACCCCGGCGGCGCGCATGACCTCCTTGGCGAACGCCTTGCTGCCCTCTAGCCGGGCCGCGGCCGCGCTCGGGCCGAAGACCGCGAGGCCGCGGGCGCGTAGCTCGTCGGCGGCCCCGGCTACCAACGGCATCTCCGGACCGATAACGGTGAGGTCCGCGCCGACCGCCTCGGCAAGGTCGGCGACGGCGTCCGGGTCGGCGACGGCGAGCGGGCGGGGATCGGCGAGCTCGGCGGTCCCGGCGTTTCCGGGCGCGCAGATCAGCGAGCCGACCCGGGGATCGCGGGCGAGCGCCCGGCACAGCGCGTGTTCACGGCCGCCGGAGCCGACAACAAGAACCTTCATCAGTTCACCTCGCGACGCAAGCAGCGGCCCGGTGCGCGGCGGCGGATTCCCGGTAATGCCGGCGGACCGGGCCGCGTCGCCGCCACGGCCGTGCGCGGGGGACGTGGGGGTCGGTGGAGGCCGTCACCGGTTGTCCCCGGCGCGCGGCGCCGGGACGGAGATCCGGACCGGGCGCGGGTGCCGTCGCGAACCGGCGAACCCCGCCTGGGGCATCGCGTCGTCGCAGTTCGGTCGGGTCACAGTTCCACAGTAGCGGGTGTGCTGATCATCGTGCGCGTCGTGCCCGGTCGGTGCCGGTGACTCCCGGCCGGTCACCCGGGACGATCCGCGCTGAGCGGCTACAGCCCGACGCCCGACCGCCAGAGCAGGTGGGCCATGCCGTGCACCAGGTGCAGCGCGCAGCGGCGTGCGTCCACCTCGGCCATGCCCGCGACGATGGCGGCGGCGTCGACCGGCCAGACCCGGACCTCCCGGCCGAGCACGGTCAGCGGGGCGGGATCGTCGCGGCCCTCGAAGGCGCGCCCACCCGGTTCGACGAACAGGTGCAGCGACCGCCCTGCGGCCGGGAAGTTCTCGCAGCGCCAGTACAGCAGCGGCCACGCCTGCAGCCGTTCCCGCCGTCCCGGCCAACGCCGGCGGCGACCGGGGTCGACGGCCGCCTCGCCCGGGTCCGCCCGATCTGCCCGGGCTGCCGGGTCCGTGGCCGCCCGTGTCGCCCCGCCCTCGCTCAGGTCCGGCG
>NZ_CDWRCL010000049.1:6536-20810 GCF_977927575.1 Frankia sp. CcCS3 | reverse complement strand
GCTTAACTTCGAAGAGCCCTGATGCCGGGCGGGCCGGCCGTCGAGATGACGCAGGAGCTCATCGGCCCCGACAAAGGTGAAGCCGGCGTCCAGCAGGGCTGTCAGCTGGGCCCGGAACTGCGGCGGAGGGGCCGCATACCTGCTCAGCAGGGGATCCGACACGTCCTCTATCGCATGATAGGCGAGGACCCGCAGGCCCACGTCCGGTGCGTGCAGGAGGCCGCCGCGCTGGCGGGCTCCCCGCCAGTAGGAGCAGTCCCGCAGTCCCAGGAACATCCATCTGGTGGGCCGGTCCACCTTCCCGGCGCTGACCCTTCCGAGCACGAGACCCGCCGGGGCGCGGGACGCCCAGGGTGGTGCCGCCGCCGCGGCCCTGGCGAGGATTCCTTTGACCGTCTTCCCGCCATGCTGGGCAAAGAGCAGGTCACCGAGACCCGGATGTTTTCGGGCAAGCGCGGCATCGGCCTGCGTCCACTGCCTCAGGTGCGCCTCGGGCGAAACGACGTAACGCTGGTAGGAGACGGCGTCGGCGGCGAATCGAACCTGCGCACCGCTCTGCAGCAGCCGGTAGAGGAAGTCGGTGTCCTCACCGCCGAAGCTGCCGCCGGCGGTAAAACTCGTGTCGAAACCGCCGAGCCTGACGAAGGTCGACGCCCGCATCGACACCTGCCCGGAGAGCAGGTCCGCGACGGTCAGCCGCCCGTCCGACCGCAGCAGCCGCCGGCGGCGCGCCCGGGCCCACCGGTCGACTCCGTAGGTGAGCACCGTGGGCGGCGAGGCGGGGTGCATCGGGATGTGGCCGACCACGGCGTCGGCGCCGTCGGCGAGAAGCTTTTCATGCTCGACGAGGAGCCGCCGGTCCGCCGCCATGTCGTCGTCGAGGAAGAGGATGAACTCGCCGAGCGCGCTCGCGGCGCCACGGTTTCTCGCCGCAGCCGCGCCCGCGTTCTCCTGCCACAGGATACGCTTGGAGAACGGCAGGGAGACGGCCCGGAGAGCCTTCTCGGTGCCATCCGTGGAACCGTCGACGACAACGATCAGTTCGCAGGGCCACGGCATATCGAGGTGCCTGAGTCCCACAATACTCTACAATACCACGTCCCAGCGGTTGTATGTCGGCATCACAATGCTGAACCGGACCGGAGGCCCATTACGGGCGGGCTGCCCCGCCGAATGGTCCAGGATGTCCATGCCCGGTTGCTCACGCTAGCTCATCGCGAATTCCGCCGAGCCAACCCGGATGACGCTCGCCCCATGGTCCTGACTCTAGTTCGAGCCGGTCGGTGCGGCGAGATGCGATCCGGCCGTGTCGTCCAGGAAGATCAACCTCGCGATCGGATTCTGCAGGCGCGGGTAACGCTACGCGGCACGTAGCGGCAGGGCTCGGTCCCGGTCACCGGCAATGTACTCGGTCGCTTTCTTCATTTTCTTCATACCGTTGATGCGAAGTAATCCCATGGTGGGTGGTCCAGGGTTAGTAATCCCAGGGCGAGGTTCCTGAGGATGGTCATGGTGTGTGGGCGATTGCGGACTCTCTCGACCGAGGCTTCGCCTGACCGGGCGCCGCTACTGGGCTCCCAGTAGCAGCGCCGCTACCGTGCGTTAGCGGCGCCGCTACTGTGCGTCCGGCCAGCGGGGCTGGTCGCGCAGGCGTTCCAGCGCCCGCCGGTCGCGCTTCGTCGGCCGCCCGGCGCCCCGATCGCGCACGGCCACCACCGGCGGCACCTCGCGCGCGACCGGCGGGCTGTGGTCGACGAAGCACTCCGCGGCAACGGGCGCGCCGACCCGCCTGTGCAGGATCCGGGTGACGACGACGACCCGTTCGTGCCCGGGTTGGCGCACCCGGATCTCGTCCCCGGCCCGCACCGGATGGGCCGGCTTGACCCGCTCGCCGTTGAGGCGGACATGGCCGGCGCGGCAGGCGGCGGTCGCCTGCGATCGCGTCTTGACCAGGCGCACGCACCAGATCCAGGTGTCGATCCGGGCGGTTCCCGCCGGCGACGTCATAGGCGTGGGCGACGTCATAAGTCTGACTGTACGAATCAACCGGCGGACCTGTCGTCGTTCGGTGACGTGACGGTCAGGCGGTGACGATCGACCTGCGTAGCGGTAGCAGGGCGCTCGTGACCGCCGCGACCGTGCCGGCGCCGAGGCCGGCGTCGGTGAGAGCCGCAATGAGGTGCCCGGCGATCCGGTCGAAGGCGGCGTCGGTGACGGCGAGGCCCGCATGGGCGGCCGCGAGATCACGACCCTCGTAGGCCTTCGGGCCTCCGGTCACGGCGACGAGGAACGCGACCTGGTGGGTGCGGAGCCTGGCCAGGTCGGTGTTGGCGAAATAGGGCGCCAGCTCCGGATCGGTCAGGATGCGATCGTAGAAGGTGGCCACCACCCCGGCGATCGAGGCCTCCCTGCCCAGGATCTCGTAAAACGTGGTCATCCGCTTCCTCGTCACCTGTTCCCGGAACGGTCAGTGCGGCCCAGCGTGCCGAAGATGGGCTGCGGCGTCATGTCCGGTTCGTAACGATCCGTCGATATCTACCCCCCGGCGCCCGCCCGGTCGCGTCGAGATAACGGCCTCGTGTGCCGAGGTCCGATTCCGCCTGTGCCCTGTTCACAGCACCTTGACCTCACGTGAAGATGAGGTTCCAGGCTGGCCGTCCTGGAACGTGACAACACGGAACGTGACAGCGACAAGGTGAACGGGAGCTACGCTCGCTGACCTGAGCGAGCTCGGCGCGTTGTTCATCCGTGCGGCCAAGCTCTGGCGGGGCGCGGCGGGCGAGTGATCCCTGCGTCGGCACCCGTGGCTTACCCGTGGCCCAGCGGAGTGCCCGGCCGAGCTCGTTGGCGGCCCTCGGGAGCTTCAGCCACCAGTAATCTAGGAACCGGTAGTCGTCGGCGGGAACCAGTCGGGCCGCGAGATCCGGGCGTAGTTTCCACAGGTAGCGGCGGGCCCGCGCCGCGTGCAGCGGATCGGACGCGATCGCCACGGTGTCCGCCGTCTCGAGGAAGGGCAGGGTGAGCTTGATGTTCTGCCAGGTGTTCCGCGCCGAGGTCTCCAGCAGGATCTTCTCCGCCGGTACGCCGAGCGCGTCGTGCGCGTAGCCGGCCATGGCCGCGGCCTCGGACACCCCGCCGACCCCCGACGACTTTGGGGGAGGTAGTCACGCTTTTCGACCCGCGGAGCGTTACTACCTCCCCCAGATTTACCGGCATCTGCCCTGGAACCGTCCGGACCGTGGCCGCGAGGCGGCGCAGGAAATTCGCTCGCGACCGCGTGGATGTGCTGCCATGGTCGGCCTATGGCGCGCCAATTCGACGATCTTGTTGCTGAGGCGGCGTCGGTGCCGGTGGACGGCTGGGACTTCTCCTGGTTGGACGGGCGGGCCACCGAGCAGCGTCCGTCCTGGGGCTACGCCCGGCTGATGGGCGAGCGGATGGGTCGGGCCGCCGTGGGCCTGGACGTTCAGACCGGCGGTGGGGAGGTTCTCGCTGGACTGCCGCGGCTGGCCGGGCGCACGGTGGCCACGGAGTCCTGGGCGCCGAACATCGCGCGGGCCGCCGCGCGGCTGGGTCCCCGCGGCGTGGCCGTCGTGGCCGCCGACGACAGGTCGTTGCCCTTCGCCGATGCGACGTTCGACCTGGTGGTGAGCCGTCACCCGGTGGTGACCTGCTGGGCGGAGATCGGCCGGGTGCTGCGGCCGGGTGGTCGCTACTTCTCCCAGCAGGTCGGGCCGTCGAGCATGCTCGAGCTGAGCGAGTACTTCCTGGGACCGCTGCCGGCCTCGGCGCCCCGTACCCGTCACCCCGACACCGCCCGCGGCGGGGCCGAAGCCGTCGGCCTGGAGATCGTCGACCTGCGGATGGAGTCCCTGCGGACCGAGGTCCTCGACGTCGGCGCGGTTATCTACTTCCTGCGGAAGGTGATCTGGACCGTTCCCGAGTTCAGCGTCGAGCGGTACCATGCGCGCCTGCGGTCACTGTACGACCAGATCCGCGCCGAAAGCCCATTCGTCACCTGGGCGACGCGGTTTCTGATTGAGGCCCGCAAACCCGCCTGGCGCTGTGACCTGCCTGGCGCTGTGACCCGCCTGGCGTCAGTGGGGTGGGAAGGCCGTGACGGGCTCGGTGATCGACAGCCGCACGTGGGTGCCGGGTTCGGGGAGCTGGTGCCCTGGCACCCTCGCCGTCACGGTGCGGCCGGACCGGTCGAGCCGGAGCTGGACGGTGGCGTCGTGGCCGAAGTACCGCACCTCGGTGACCCGGCCGACCACCCCGTTCCGGTTCTTGTCCCGCTCCCCGTTCCGGTCTTCGTTCTGGTTCTTGTTCTCGTCGCCGTCCGCCGCGGCGAGGAGCCTGATCTGTTCCGGCCGGACGAGCAGGCGCGCCTCGCCCTGGGGAGACCCGGGCCGGACGGCGAGTGCACCAAGGTCGCAGGAGGCGGTGAGCCCGGTGACGACGGCGGGCACGAACACGGCGGCGCCGACGAAGGCCGCGACGGTCGGGTTGCCGGGTGAGGCGTAGACGCCCGGGGGCGTGCCGGTCTGGGCGATGCGGCCGGCGGCCATGACAGCGACCTGGTCGGCCAGTGACAGCGCCTCGTTCTGGTCGTGCGTGACGAGCAGCGCGGTGGTCCGGTTGGCGCGCAGCGCTTCGACGACGGCGCGGGCGGTGTTCAGGCGGAGCCCCGCGTCCAGGGAGGAGAACGGCTCGTCGAGCAGCACCAGGGACGGCCGCGGGGCCAGGGCCCGCGCCAGCGCCACGCGCTGCTGCTGGCCGCCGGAGAGCTGATGGGGGAACCGGCAGGCCAGGCTCGCGTCCAGCCCGACGAGGTCGAGCAGCTCGGCGGCACGCCCGGCGGATCGGCGTTCGGCGCGGGGCAGGCCGAACCCGATGTTGGCCGCGACGTCCACATGCGGGAACAGGGCACCTTCCTGCGGGACGTACCCGACCCGCCGCCGCTGGGCGGGAACGCTGCGACCGGGGCTGAACACCCGTTCGGCGCCGAAGTCGATCGTCCCGCCGTCCGGGTCGCCGAATCCCGCCACCAGCCGTAGCAGGGTGGTCTTGCCGCAGCCCGACGGCCCGAGTACGGCCGTCACACTGCCCTCGGGCACTCGTAGATCGATCCCGGCGAGGGCTGTCGTGGCGCCGAACCGCTTGGTGACCTGGCTGACGGTCAGCGCTGTCACGTGCTTCTCCTGACGGAACGGGTGAGCAGGAAGGTCGCCGGGGCCGACAGCAGCACCATCAACCCCGCGTAGGGGGCGGCCGCGCCGTAGTCGACGTCGCGGACGTTGCTCCAGAACTCGGTCGCCAGGGTTTCGGTGCCGGTGGGTGACAGCAGCAGGGTCGCGGTGAGTTCGGTGACCACGGCGAGGAACACCAGGATGGCGCCGGCGCCGACGCCGGGGGCGATCAGCGGCAGGGTGACCCGCCGCCAGGCCTGCGCCGGGCGCAGGCCCAGGGCATGCGCGACGTCGTCCAGGACGGGTGGCGCCTGCGCGATCGCGCCCCGTACCGCCACCGTGGCCCGCGGCAGGAACATGATCGCGTAGGCGGCAATCAGGAGGGTGGTGGTCTGGTACACGGCCGGCAGGATGTGCAGCGAGACCGTGACGAGAGCGAGCGCCACCACGATGCCCGGCAGCGCGTTGGCCGTGTAGGTGCTGCGTTCAAGCAGTGTCCCGATCCGGCCCGGGTGGCGTACCGCGAGCCACGCCACCGGAAGCGCCAACAGGACGGTACACAGCGCGCCGACGAGGCCGAGCCCGGCCGCGGTCGCGGCAGCGGCGGCCAGTTCGCCGACGGGGAAGGCGGCGGAGGCACCTACCAGCAGCCAGCGGACGAGGCTCACCAGCGGCACGCCGAGCGCCAGGACCACGACCGCGCCGAGCCCAGCGACGGCGGGGGCGGTGAGCCGGCCGAGCCGGGCGGGTTGCGCGGTGCGGCTGGCTCCGGGCCCGAGCCGGGCGTAGCGGTGCCGGCCGCGCAGGCTCAGCTCGGCGCCGACCAGGACCGCACAGTACAGCGCCAGGACGCCGGCGAGCATGTTCGCCGCCGGGCCGTTGAACGACGAGAGGTACTGGTCGTAGATGGCCGTGGTGAAGGTGGAGAACCGCAGCATCTGCAGGGCGCCGAACTCGGCGAGCAGGTGCAGGCCGACCAGCAGCGACCCGCCGAGGACGGCCGGGCGCAGCTGCGGGAGCACGACCCTGGCGAACGTCCGCCACGGGCCGAGCCCGAGTGACCTGGCGGATTCCTCCAGCGCCGGGTCCAGCCCCCGCAGGGTCGCGCCGACGGGGAGGTAGACCAGCGGGTAGTAGGCGAGTGTCACGATCAGCAGGGCGCCCGGGTATCCCTCGACGCCCGCGGTCAGCGAGACCCAGCCGTAGCTGACGACAAACGCGGGCAGTGCCAGCGGAGCGGCGAGTAGCACGTGCCAGACCCGTCGTCCCGGCAGGGTCGTCCGTTCCACCAGCCAGGCGGCGGCCGTGCCCAGGACGGCACTGGCCACCATCCCGCCGGTCACGAGCTTGGTGGTGTTGGCCAGCAGCTCGCCGACCCTGGGCCGGATCAGCAGCCGCCAGGCCTCCGACCAGCCCACGCTGACCGTGTACCCGACGACGAAGAACAGCGGGACGGCCGCGAGCAGCGCGACGAGCACGCAGGCCAGCAGCAGCGGGCGCGGGTACGCCGGGCTGGTGCGTACCCACCATCCCGCCGTCGTGGGCTGACCGTTCAGAGCAGGCCCGCCCGCTGCATCAGTTCGACGACCTTTGGTCCGTTCAGGGTCGAGATGTCGATGTCGGGCGGATCGAGTGTCGACAGCGGCTTCAGCGCAGGGTTCGTGGGGACCGCGTCGGACACGGCGTACTCCAGGGCACCGCTGTCGACCAGCGCCTTCTGCCCGGCGTCGCTGGTGAGGAAGGTGACCAGCTGCTGTGCCTCGGCCTGCTGGTCGCTGGCCGCGAGGACGCCGGCGCCGGAGACGCTGACGAACGCGCCCGGGTCCCGGTGGCCGAAGAAGTGCAGGTCGACGTTCTTACTGTCCTTGCCCGACTCCGCCTGGTCCTGGTACCAGTAGTAATGGTAGATCACGGCGGCGGGGACCTCGCCCGCGTTCACGGCGCGCAGCGCGGCGATGTTGTTGGCGTAGATCTTCGCGTTGCGTTTCAGCCCGGCGAGCCACTCGGCGGTGGCGCTCTCGCCCTTCACCGCGAGTACGGCGCTGACGATGGCCTGGAAGTCCGCTCCGGCCGCCGCGACACCGACCTTCCCCTTCCATGCCGGTCCCGCCAGGTCCATGATCGACGCGGGCAGCTCGTTCTTGGCGACCTGCCCGCGGTTGTAGATGAACACCGTCGACCGGGCCGCGAAACCGACCCAGTTGCCGGTGCTCGGGACGTACTGGTCAGGCACCTGGCCCAGGGTGGCCCGGTCCAGTTTGCTGAAGCCGCCGGCGCGGTCGACCAGCGTCATGGCCGGCGAGTTCTCGGTGACGAAGACGTCCGCCGGCGAGCTGTCGCCTTCCTGGACGATCTGGTTCGCCAGCTCGGGGTCGCCGCCGCGACGCAGCTCGACCTTGATGCCGGTCTGCTTGGTGAACGCGTCCACCATCACCCGCATCAGGTCCTGGTGCTGCGCGTTGTAGAGCGTGATTGTCTTCCCGTCGTCCCCCGAGCCGCACGCTGACAGGCCGGCCAGGCCGGCCAGGCAGGTGGCCGTCACCAGCACGACCAAGGTTCTTCCTATCGAACCCATCGGGCTCCTCCACCTGAACACTTCACCTGGACAGACACGTCCGACCGACCTCGAACCTCTAATCGGTCTAGAAGTTAACTCATGCTTACCTTAGCGCCGTGGAATGTGACGAGTGGCATAAGCCGGGGGCGCTGGCGGGCGAACCGCGGAGCAGACGCCTGGCGCCGAGCGGGATCGGCACGCCTGCCGTGAGCCGGCCGAGAAGGCCCATGGCATGGAACGAGACCTTCCACGCGGCGACGCCGACGGTGAGCGAGGCCAGCAGCGCCAGGACCGGATGGTCGTCCTGCAGAAGGGGGAACACCTGCCAGTGGGTCAGGTAGATGTAGAGCGAGCTGCCGGCCAGCAGGCCCGCCAGCCGGCGTAGCGGGCGTGGGCAGCGGACGCTCGTGGTCCAGGCCAGCAGGAGCACGCCGCCGAGCACCACATGCTCCCGGCGTGCGTCAGCGAAGAACCCGGGGATGGTGAGCGCCGCCGCCGCCGTGAGGACCAGCCGCTGCCATACCGTGGTCGCGGCGGCGGTGGCCCATCCCAGTGCGAACAGCCAGAGCACCGCCACCGACGTCTGGGTGTGGCGTGGTCCCGGCGGTAGGGCCACGACGTCGAAGCGGGTGAGCAGACCGGCGGCGAGGACACTGGCGGCGACGGCCCACGGGCGGCGCCGCTGCCAGCGGTCGAACGCCGGCACGCCGAGCAGGGCCGCGAGGACCAGCAGGATCTGGACCAGGGCTTCGATGAACCAGAACTCCCAGGGCGGGCCCGCGCGGCCCGGCCCGAACACGCTGTTGAGCAGCACGATGTTGGCGGGTCCGTGTTCGTCCATGACGAGCACGAGTACGGTGATGAAGACGATGCTCGGCACCGCGAGGTACGCGATGCTGCGGAGCAGCCCGCGGACCCGGTCGCGCCGCGGCGCCGCGGTCAGGTGGAAACGGGCGAAGTTGTAGCCGGCGACGGCGATGAGGAGATGGGCGCCCCCGAGGATGCCGCCGACGGTGTCGAAGGTGTTGGCGTGCGTCCCGACGATCAGCACGATCGCGACCGCGCGGAGCAGCAGGCTGGTCTCGATCGAGCCGCCAGAGCCGCCAGCCCTGCGCTTCGGTCGCGTGGCCGGCTTCAGGTCCCGCACGGCCATGGTGTGCCAGCCGGCGGGCAGGTGTCCGAGGGCGTCCTCCAGCCGCAGTGACAGTTCCACGTAGGACAGCGAGTCGCCGCCCAGGCTCACGAAGGTGCTGTCGTCGGTGACATCGTCGCGGTGAAGCAGCTCGGCGAACAGCCGACGTACGTCGGCTGTTCCGTCCGACGGCCCGTCCCGTCCGGTGGGCGCGGTCGTGCGCGCCGGTCGCGCGTCGCGGGCGATCTCCTGCAGCGCAACCAGGTCCGGTTTGCCGGTGGCCAGGCGGGGCAGGGCGGCCAGGCGGTGGACGCGGACGGTGTTCTCCGGCAGCCGGCAGGCCCGCGCGACCAGCTGGCGGACCGAAGGTGCGTCCCGGTCGCCCTCGATCATCACGTCGACGGCGTCGTCGCCGGTCACGCAGCAGGCGCTGAGCCCCTGGCCGGCGAGGGTGTCCTCCACGTGTTGCAGGTCGATCCGGATCCCGAAGACCTTGGCGAATCTGGTCTGCCGTCCCACGATCTCGTACAGGCCGTCGTCGGTGCGGCGTGCGACGTCCCCGGTGCGCAGCTCGTCGAGCGTCGGACCGAGCGCGAGGTCCGAGGCCGTCCGCGCGTAGCCCATCATGACGTTGGGCCCGGAATAGACGAGCTGCCCCAGATCCTCGGTGCTGTCGGTGCTGTCGGTGCTGTCGGTGCTGTCGGTGCTGTCGGTGCTGTCGGCCAGCGGCTCGAGCCGGAACGACCCGCCCGGGACCGGGACTCCGATGGTGTGGGGCTGGGTCGGCGCGAGGTGCGGCGGCAGGTAGGCCATCCGCGCCGTGGCCTCGGTCTGGCCATACATCACGACGAAGTCCCAGCCGTTGCGTCGTCCGAGCTCGGCGTAGCGGGCCACCCGGTCCGGCGCCAGTCGACCGCCGGCCTGCGTGACGTAGCGCAGGTGCGGCAGCGACATCGCGTCGAAACCGATCCTGTCGAGCAGGTCGAACGTGTAGGGGACGCCAGCCAGCGAGGTGCCCTGCCCGTCCCGGAAGAGGTCCCAGAAGCAGGCGTCCACGACGGACAGGGACGTCAGGATCAGACCGGCCCCGCACAGGAGGTGACTGTGCACGACCGACAGCCCGTAGCAGTAGTACAGGGGCAGGGTCGTCGCGGCGCGGTCGCCGGGGCGAAGGCCGAGGCACTCGACGATCGACTCGGCATTGGCCTGCAGGTTCGTGTACGACAGCCGGACCAGTTTCGGTGAGCCCGTCGAGCCCGACGTGCTCAGCAGCAGCGCGAGGTCCGGATGGAGGTCGTGCTTCGAGCCGTCACGCCGCTGCTCGACGCGGATCCGCGTCCGCGTGTCGGCGGGGCGGATCACCACGTCGGGGTCATAGGACGTGATCAGGGCGTCGGTCGACGCGGCGTTGTCACCCGGCACCAGCAGGACCGCGTGCCCGGCGGACAGCGCCGCCAGGTACAGGACGAGGACGTCGATCGTGTTGACCGCCGCGAGGAGTACCAGCCGCCGCCCGGCGCCGAGCCGACCGGCGGCGGCGTCGACGCGTGCCGCCAGCTCGCGGTAGGACAGTCGGCCCTCAGCCGTGACAACGGCCGTGCGGTCACCGTGCCGTTCAAGGTGGCGGGCGAGGAACACAGTCGAGCCTGAGAGGGACGGGCCTGCATGGGTCACCCAGCCAATGTACAAGTAAGGAAAGTCTACCCTAAGTCTTACCCCTCACTACGCCTACGTCATCGATCCATGACGTTCGGTGCCGCAGCCGCCCGTGGGTGATCTTGTCGTGTGGTGGCGGCGGCAGCGGTGGGTCTGCCTCCCGCCCCAGCGCGGCACTCACCTGCTGGGAGGAGTTGAGTAGCGTCGCGGGCGATATGGCGTCGTCGTCGGTTCGGAATGATGTCCAGCGGATAAGCGTGGTTCGCCGGGTGGCGGGCATCAGCTTGTTGACCTGTGATGTCGAGCGCCAGCTGACGGCAATGGTCCTTGTATCGGTGACCGACGATGGGAGAATAGGATCGTGAGCGACATAACTGCCTCAGATCGTCGTACACATGAAAGATCCACAGATGTGCCCTGGTTTGGTTTTCTTGCCGTTGGAGCAGCTTTTGCCCTGTTCGCGCTGGCCATTCCGCAGTTCGATCTGACCACGGTGCGGTCGATCGCCGTGCTTCTCGGGATCGTCCTGCTCCTCGGCGCGGTGAGTGAGCTGCTGGCGGCGGCGACGACGGCCCGGGACTGGCGCTGGTCCCATGCGCTGCTCGCGGTGCTGTTCGTGGCCGGCGGGGTGGTGGCGCTGGTCTGGCCGGATCCCACGGTCAAGGCGGTGGGCCGGATCGCGGCCTGGTTCTTCTTGACCAAGGGTCTCTACGACGTCGTCAACTCGTTCGTCGCCCGACGGACCGAGCAGCAGGCCGCGGCCGGGCAGTACGCCACCGCGGCGGAGGGCCGGCCCACCCCGGCCCAGTGGTGGATGCCGCTGATCGTCGGTGCGTTGGAGATCGGGGCGGCGTTCTGGGTGGTGGGTTCCCAGCGGGTCTCGCTGCCGCTGCTGGCCCTGTGGGTGGGCCTCACGGCCCTGGCGGTCGGGCTGACCAAGATTGCCATGGGGTTCCGGCTGCGGGGCGTTTCCCGACCGCCCGCCTCTCTGGAGGGCCTGGCGATTCCCGGCTTCGGCGCCGGCGCGGTGGAAGGCAGGCGTCTGGAGGAGGAGCGCGTCCAACGACCCGTGTCCGGGAATCGTTGACGATCCCGGGTGATTCCCGGATCCCGGCCCCGGTTTCTCCCGGCCGACCCTTCGGTTTCCGCCACCGCCGTCGGTCTGTCCCTGATGCCCCACCGCCCCGACGCGCGTCAGGGCGGTGGGGCGTCGGGGTCGTGCTCCGCGGGGGACAGCAGCAGGCGGGAGGTCCGCCGCCCCGGCGCGCGTCGGCATAGCCTCGGCGGCGTGATTCGTGAGCCGCTGCCCGTCCCGTCGGAGACGGCCTTCCTGCCGGAGACGACCGTCCCGTCGTGGGCGATCCGCCTGCATGCGCGTGCGCTCGCGCGGTTGACCGGCGCGCCCGAGGCGCGGTGCAGCGTCCGATTCTTCGCCGACCAGGGCCGGGTCGTCGCGGTTCTCGTCGGGCTGTCCGTTCTCGGTTCGGCCGCCGTCGCCGCCGGGCCGTTCGTCCTGCGCCATCTCATCGACACGTCGTTGCCCACCGGCCAGGTGCGCGACCTCGTCGTCCCCGTCCTGCTGCTGTGCGCGGTGCTGGTGTTCGAGTCGAGCGTGCTCTCGGCGCGCATGGCGCTCATCGCCCGGCTCGGCGGCGTTGTCTCCGTGCGGATCCGTCAGACGGTGAACGCTCACCTGCAGCGCCTGCCCTTCGCCTTCTTTCCCCGCAGCCAGCAGGGGGAGATGATGACGGTGATGTCCACCGACGTCCTGAACACCCAGAACGCGATCTCCGCCACTGTGCAGGCGGTGATCTGCAGGATCGCGGACATCGTCGTCGGCTCGATCGTCGTCTTCGTGCTGGACTGGCGTCTGAGCCTGGCGGTGATGGTCTTCGCGCCGGCCACGCTGCTGATCGTCCGCTCGGGCCGGCGGCGGCTCGCCGCGCTGTCCACCCGCCAGCGGGAGCTCGACGGTCTGCTCATGGCTCAGGTCGCCGACACCTCGTCAGTCTCCGGGGCGCTGCACGTGCGGCTGTTCGACCGGGTCGACTACGAGCAGACCCGGTTCGACGCGGCGGGCGCCGAGCTGTTCGCCGCCGCCGAGGATCAGGCCCGGCTGATGTCGTGGGTCCGGTTCCTGGTCAACCTCGGGGTCATCGCGACGATGACGGCGGTGCTGGCGCTGGGGGCCTGGCTGGTCTCCAGCGGTCGTACCACGCTCGGGACGGTCGCCGCCTTGGGCGGCGCGTTGCTGGTGGCCTTCGGACCGCTGTCGTCCGCTGTCAACCTGCGTGCGGAGCTCGCGGGCGCGGGCGCGTCCTTCCGGCGGATCTTCGCCCTGCTTGACGTCCCGCAGGACGAGGTACGCTTGAGGTTCGAAGGGGCCCGGGCCCCCGCGCTGACCGTCCCCCGCGCACCGCGGTCCGGGACGGAACCGGCGCCGGCCGCCGCTCGCCGGGGACTCGATGCCGGCCGGGGACTCGACCTGGCGTTCGACGACGTATGGTTCTCCTACGATCTCGCCACGGCTGAGGACTGGCCGGACGGCGACTGGCCGGACGGCAACCCGACGTGGAACCTGCGCGGGGTGACCCTGAAAGTCGCCGCGGGGACGACGGCGGCGGTCGTCGGGGCCAGCGGGGCCGGCAAGACGACCATCGCTTATCTGGCCAGCGGCGTGCACCGGCCGCGGCGCGGCGGCATCCGTCTCGGCGGGGTTCCCCTCGACGACATCCCGCCGGATCGTCTGCACACGATGATCGGCGTCGTCCCTCAGGACCCGCACTTGTTCCATGACACGATCGCGGCGAACCTCCGTTACGGCCGGTTGGACGCGACTGACGACGAGCTGCGTGCCGCCTTGGCGGCCGCCAGCCTCTCCGCCCTGCTCGACCGGCTGCCCGAGGGCCTGGCGACCCGGGTCGGCGCACGGGGCTACCGGTTGTCCGGTGGTGAGCGGCAGCGGTTGGCCATCGCCCGGGTCCTGCTGCAGTCACCACGGGTGCTGGTGCTGGACGAGGCGACCTCGGCGCTGGACACCCTCTCCGAGGCCGCCGTGCGCACCGCCCTCGACCGGCTCGCGGTGGGGCGGACGTGCCTGGTGATCGCGCACCGGCTGTCCACGGTGATTGACGCCGACCGCATCTACGTGATGGACCACGGCCGGGTCGTCGAGGACGGCACGCACAGCGAGCTGCTCGCCGACGGCGGTGCCTACGCCCGCCTCTACCGGCCCACCGCCGTCTGATTGGGTGGGGGGCGATTCCCGGCCGTCCCCGTCATGGTCACGACCCCGTCATGGTCACGACCGGCCAGGGCGTAGCCGGTGTAGTCGCCGGCAGCGATGGCGGTGACGTGGTTCAGGCCGCTGACCTGGACAGGGGTGGTGCTGTCGGTGGTGGTGCCGTCGCCGAGCTGGGAGTCTCCGTTGAAACCCCACGCCCAGACGGTGCCGTCGTCGCGCAGGGCGTAGGCGGAGGTCACGCCGCTGGCGAGCGCGGTGACGTGGTTCAGGCCGCTGACCTGGACAGGGGTGGTGCTGTCGGTGGTGGTGCCGTCGCCGAGCTGGCCGCTGCCGTTGAAGCCCCAGGCCCGGATGGTGCCATCCCTGCGCAGCGCATATCCCGAGAGCACATCGCCGGCGAGGGCGGTGACATCGTTGAGACCGGTGACCTGGACGGGGGTGGGGCGGTCGGTGGTGGTTCCGTCACCGAGCTGGCCGAAGCTGTTGTCCCCCCAGG
>NZ_CDWRCL010000049.1:0-6166 GCF_977927575.1 Frankia sp. CcCS3 | reverse complement strand
CCTGGACGGTCCCGTCGCAGCGCAACGCGTACCCGGAGTTGCTGCCGTCGGCGATGGCGACGACATCGTTCAGGCCGCTGACCTGGACCGGCGTCGAGGCGCCGGTGGTGGTTCCGTTGCCGAGCTGGCCGAAGCCGTTGAAGCCCCAGGCCCAGGGGATGCCGTGGGGAGCCTGCGTGTGCTGGGCGGATGCCTCGGTAGGCGTGCCGGCCGGTTGTCCTGGGGGCGCCGCACCGCGGGCGGTGGCCGGCAGCAGCAGCAGCGCAGTCGTGACCGCGGCGACCGCCGTTCCCTGCTTGTTGCCGTGCCGTCTTCCCTGTTGCTGACCCGTCACTGGTTCTCCCTGTGCGTTCGATCCCCCTTTGATTGCTCAGAGTAAGAGTAAGTTTCGGAAAGTAGTCGAATGGGCGTGAGGTGCGGCGAGTCGGCCGGCGGGAGGCCATTACCCGCGTCGGCCGCCTTCCCGGTGCGCCCGGACCGCCCGCAGCACGCCCCGGGCGAGCAGGAACAGCACGAACAGCATCCCGACGGCCGGCAGCGAGACCAGCAGCGCGGAGACGACCTCCGCGAATGCGGTGACCAGCTTCCCGTCACGGGTCGCCCGGCCCGCCAGCCCGAGATAGTCCCACATGGCCCGGGTCGTCCGGGTAAGCACGAACGGAACCGAGACCATGAGCACGACCAGGTTCACCAGGATCAGCGGTGCTGCGAGCAGCGCCCAGGCGGTCACCACGATCCGGGCCGACCGGGTCAGCCCGTCCGGTTGGCTCCGGTTGTCCGGTCGGCTCCCGTTGTCCGGCGGGGTCAGCCCGTCCGGCCGGGCCCGTCCCGCCGATCGGGCATGCCGCCCGCGCGGGAGGCGGTTGCGCCGCCGTGGCAGCGTCGCGCGCAGCGTCGGCCCCATCCGGTTGAACAGGTCCGGTACCCCGGCCAGGTCGCTGACGATGTAGTAGCCGTCCAGCCGGACGAAGGGCGCAAGCTGGCGCATGGCATCCAGGTGGACGAGGACGACGGCGGTCACCAGCACACCGGCGTGGGTGAGCGCGAGAGCCCCGGCGAGCAGCAGAACGAACAGTCCGTTGAAGTAGATGCCGCCGAGGTCGGTGCGCAGCCGGCCGAGCCGGCTCAGCCGGTAGGAGTCGGTGACGTCGGTGAAGAAGGCCGGCCACACCAGGTACATGCCGAAACCGATGACTCCCGGGCGGGCACCGCCGTAGTGGCAGGCCGCGGCGTGCCCGCATTCGTGGAACAGTGCGCCGACGAGGGCCAGGCCGACCACCACCAGGATCAGCGCCGGGGTCGCGAGCACCTCCGCCGCGCTGTCCCGGACGCTGTGCCGGCCGAATATCCACACGTCGGTGGCCACCAGCAGGGCCAGCAGCAGGGCCACGGCCGCTGGCCGGAACAACATCGCGAACACTCGGCTGACTCGGTGCACGGCCGGCGCGGGTAGCAGGGTGTGCCGGGCGGCGAGTGTGAACAGCGCCTTCGCCCGGGGCGCCGGAGTGACACCGTTCTCGCTGGCGATCAGGCCGAGTGGCATGAGCCGATCCACCACGAGGTACGCGACGTCGGCGCCACTCACCCGGCGGGCGCAGACCCCCGTGACCCGGTCGGCAATCGCGGCGACGTCGCGGGCGCCGTCTGCCGCCTCGAGGATGTGCGCGAGCAGTTCGGTGAGCGCGACGACCTGACCGTCGGCGCGGCGGGCCAGGAAGACGGGCCGGGCCAGGCCCGACCCGGTGAACTCGCCGAGTAGCGCCAGGCCGTCGGCCCGGCTCGGTCTGGCGGGTACCTCGGCCGGCCCAGGAACGCCCGTCGGATCGGCGAGGCTGGCGACGCCGGCGATGTCGCTGACGCCGGCGAGGCTGGCGACGCCGGTGACGCCGGTGAGTCCGGGCGCCCGGTCCGATTCGGAAGGTGCCGGCGGCATCGTTGTCGGCCGGGTGGACGACCGGGTGGACTCGGTCATCTGCGTCCCATCCTCATTGTCATGAACTGGCGGGAAGCCGGCCGGCCGCCGGTCCGTCGACCGGCGGCCGGCCGGGTGACCACCCCCGGAGGAATCCGGCGGTGTATCTGTCGGTCGTAGCCGTAAAGCGGTAAAGCGGTAAAGCGGTCGGTGTTATCTCTGGATGATGATGTTGATGCTCGGTACCAGTGTGATGAGAATGGGCAGGAATCCACCGGCGACCTGCGGCTCCGCATGAGCGTCGATCTGTGCCATTTTCGACCAGGGGGAGCCGACCGGGAAGAAGGTTGGGTCAAACTCCTTCCGACCGACCTCGACCGCGGCGAGAGTCGTTCGCTCGGGCAGTAGTTCCGCCCATTCCAAGAACAGTTCTCCATTCAGCTCGTCGGCGCAGTTGCCCGTGATATCGTTCATCCTTGTTTCCCACCGATCTGAGTTGCCTCGGATATTCAGGCGGTGGGAACGCTAGCCACCGCTCAATCTGGTGGCCAGCACCTGCACAGGGTGTGTCACGGTGCGGTCGTGCCCAGCGTCAGTCGAAACTTCGGCTGGCTTTCTCGGATCGATCTGACTGAGGTGAGGGCATGCTTTCCGGCTGACCGAAGGATATTCGGCCGGCCGGTGGTCGCGGATTCACGGTGCCCTTGGCAACCCCGGGGGAACGTGGTCGGTTACCCGGCCAGGGAGACCGGCGCGAGGAGCAGAATCGGCCCGGAGCTCACCACTGCTCGATGCGGTTCCAGCTGTTGGCGATGGTCTTGATGAACGCTCCGTCGCTGTAGGCAGTCTGTGGCTCCGGATGATTATCGATCTGGGCGTTGTTGCTGCCCGGCGAGCCGACCGGGTAGAAGGTGGGGTCGAACTCGGTGCGGTTTATCTCGACCGCCGCCAGGGTCATGCGCTCGGGCAGCAGCTCCGCGTGTTCTTGTGCCAGCTCGACGACGTCTGTCTCCCTGCGGTCCCTCATCTTCTGGCTCCCATGTGTGTCGCTCGGTACCCGTCATGACGCATGCTGAGGGGCACCGGCCGGTGGCGAGGAATCGGCCGGCGCGGGGCGGGGTCGGAACTCACCGGAGGGCGCGGTATCCGCGGCATCCGCAGCATCCGGTGGTACAACCGAACTGTAGGAGTCTCGGTTACCCTCCGCAACACGGATCTTGCCTCGGTCGATCTGACCGGCCCAGGCCCGCTCGGCGGGTAGTCGGACCATCATCCGCGCTCGGGCGTGAGCCTGGCGTGGGGAAGGCCGACTCTCTGCGGATGATTTACCGTGGCATTCTTCTCGATGGTGATGAATGGGTAGCTGAAGGCAGCGGATAATATTGAACTATGATGAATTTTGTTAAACAATACCAAACAATGCCGACTAGCGTCGAATAACGCCGGTCCACTCGTTGATGGATTTTTTCTTCCTCGGGATTATCTCTGGCGGTGGATATCCGGATGCGGCCCGTTCGAGCGACAGTTATTTTTCGCGTGGATGGTAGCGTCGTCGGTGTCCGAGGTCCCGCGTGAACGGCGAAGGGTGGACAGGCGATGGCCGCGGCACCGATAGTTCCGTTGCATATACGGCGAGCGCAGTTCGATCCGGTCGAGGAACTCGTCCGGACCCGGGACACCGACGGCGTCTGCCGCGTTGTCACCGTGTTCAGGGTACCCGCGTATCTGGTCAGCCGGTACGAGGACGTCCGTGAGATACTCGCGGATCCGGGCAGGTTCAGCAACGTCAATCAGTGGGTCGTAGGTCCTGGCGGTCCCGTCCTGAGTGATGAGGAAATCGCCGAACTGCGGGCGGGGCAGATGCTCGCGTTCGATCCGCCAGATCACACCCGGCTGCGCCGGATGCTCACCCCGGAGTTCACCGTGCGCCGGATGCGCAGGTTGGAACCGCGGATCCGGGACATCGTCGACGCGGCGCTCGACGAGCTGGAACGGGCCGGCCGACCGGCCGATCTGGTCGCGACCTTCGCGCTTCCGGTGCCGTCGCTGGTGATCTGCGAGCTGCTGGGGGTGCCGTATTCCGACCGCGCGGAGTTCCAGCACCGCACCCGCCGGCAGATCGACGCCTCGTTGCCGATCGAGCAGCGGCTGGCCCTGCAGCGTGAGGCCCGTGCGTACATGGCCGGGCTGGTCACGCGGGCGCAGGCGGCCCCGGGCGAGGACCTGCTGGGCAGGCTGGTGCGCGAGCACGGCGACGAGCTGAGCACCGCCGAGCTGGTTGGCATCGCCTCGCTGCTGCTGGCCGCCGGGCACGAGACGACGTCGAACATGCTTGCTCTCGGCACCCTGGCGCTGCTGCGCCATCCCGACCAGCTCGCCAGGGTCCGCGACGATCCGGCCCAGGTCGAGCCCGCCGTCGAGGAACTGCTGCGCTGGCTGTCCATCGTGCCCTCCGGCGTGCCCCGCACGACGACGACCGAGGTGGAGATCGCCGGTCACCGCATCCCGGCGGGCGAACAACTGCTCCTGGCGCTGCCTGCGGCCAACCGAGACCCGGCTCTCGTCGGGGATCCGGACCGGCTCGACATCACCCGTGGCGCTCCCGGCCACGTCGCTTTCGGCTACGGCGTGCACCACTGCCTGGGAGCGCCGCTGGCCCGGATGGAGATGCGCATCGCGTTCCCCGCGCTGCTGCGCCGCTTTCCCGATCTCGCGCTGGCCGTGCCCTACGAACAGGTAGCGTTCCGTGCCCATCACGCCGTACACGGGCTGCACGCGCTCCCGGTCACCTGGTGAGATTCGGTCACCTGGTGGGACTCGGTCACCTGGTGTGACAGGGCGGAACAGGAGGGTGTCGCATGAGGATCGTCGCTGATCGCGCCGTCTGCGTCGGCGCCGGGATGTGCGTGATGACCGCGCCGGAGGTCTTCGATCAGGGTGACGACGGCCTCGTCGTCACCCTGATCGAAGAGGTCGCCGCCGGTCGGCTGGACGCCGTGCGCCGAGCGGTCGAGCTGTGTCCGTCGAAGGCGCTGCGCCTGCTGGACGGAGGAGCGTGTCTTGGTAACGGGCGTGTGACCGGATGATCATGAGTGGTGGGGTTGGTCGTGGTGGCCTGGTCTGCCGCGTCCCCACCCTGCCGGTCTCGCCCCGTCCCGCCGTAGCCGGTCAGTAGGTGTGCCAGTCGCGCCGGGTGGGTCCGGTGGACCCGGTGGCCACCGGCCCGACCCAGCGCAGGTTGGGGAGGTTGACGACGATCGCCTCCTGGGTGGTCCGGGCGATCACGACGACGGCCTCCTCGTCGGGATCGGGGTTCTCCTCGCGATGAGGCACCCACGGCGGCACGTAGATGTAGTCGCCGGGGCTGGTGTCGAGCCGGGTCTCCTCGCCGTCCTCGAGGAAAACGACGCTCGGATGGCCTCGCACCACATAGATGCCCGTCTCGGACCGGCCGTGGTGATGGTTCGCCGAGCTCGTCGCCGCGGCGACGTGGGTCTGGCCCATCCACAGGTCGACGGAGCCGACCGTGCTGCCGGACAGCGCCTCGACCCGGCGCATGCCGGCGGTCTGCGCGGTGTCGCGGGACAGCCCGGCGGGCGTCACGCGGTGCAGCCGCTGGTGGAAGCCATCCGTGGGCGGCATGGATCCCGGGGGCGTGGATCCCGGGGGTGTGGAGCCTGGGGGAGCGGACATGGCACCTCCGATGCGTCGCAACCGGGGTCATCGGGCTCACGTCCGGATGGCGGGCGAGATCCGGTCTCCGCCGATCATAATAGGTTGATGGGCTGACGGATCGCGGTGCCTCAAGACCCTGGTGCGTGGTTCCGTGCCGCTCCGGGGTGCCGTGTTCCGGACCGCCGTGTTCCAGGGGTGCCGCGTTCGAATGTTCCAGGGGTACCGTGCTTCCGGTTTTGGGGCTTTCTTGACCGAGAATTTCCGTAGGCCCGCTCGGCCGAAGATGATCCCTGAGCCAGCGGGCGCGTCCGCACGTCCACCGAGACGGCGGCGTATATCTTGGGGTCGCGTCATATCAGTCCCGCGTCCGGAGCAACGTCTCCTTCGCGGTGCCACGCTGATATGGGCTCTTCGAAGTTAAGCGGGTTTGAGGCATCTGCGGGCTCGGCGGGTGGTTGCGCAGCGTGTTCGTAGCCGCTGGTTTTCGGGGTTGCGGTAGCCGAAGGCGTTGCGGGCGTCGAGCTTGATGACCCGGTTGTGGCCTTCGCTGGCGGCGTTGGTGATGCCGCTGTGCCGGAA
>NZ_CDWRCL010000048.1:9620-21185 GCF_977927575.1 Frankia sp. CcCS3 | reverse complement strand
CAACCAGGCCGGTCAACGCATCGAAACCCCATGTGCGGAAGACAGATCTAGGGGTGCCGCACCGGTGGACGACGCGCCCCGGACCTGAGCAACCCGGACCTGAGCAACCCGGGCCTGGGCGAGGAGCTCGCCAAGCCGGCGCACGTCCGGATCGGTCAGCAGGCGTTCCACCGTAACCGGCCGACCGGCGGAGTCGGTCACCGGGAGCCGCCAGTTCGGATAGGCATCGGTCGTGCCCGGCAGATTCGGCTGATGCCGGTCGCCCAGCGCGTCACCCGGCGACCCGAGCACGATGCGGCACGGAGACCGCACCAGCAGCCGGTGCAGCGCGAAAACGATCTCCTGCCGAACGGCGGGGCCGAACTCCTCCCGGAGGGCGGGGTCAAACTCCGGCCGGCCGCTCCCGCCGGGGTTCCCCCGTCCGCCGAGGCCCGCCGCTGCGCCCGCCGGATCCACCAGTCCCTCGGATTGCACCAGCTCGACCAACGCGTCCCGCTCGGCTCGCCAACCGGCCGCCTCGGCCTCCTCCGCACGCCCGAGCAGCCCCAACCGGGCGCGGGTGCGCACGTGCTCGCCCTCGAGGTAGCCGGCGGCGGTGGGCAGGTCGTGCGTGGTGAGGCTGGCCATCGTCGCCGCCCGGTACGCCGTCGGCGGCGACGGCCGGCCCTCGGCGTCCTGCTCGAACCACAGCACCGTCGAACCCAGCACGTCCAGGCGGGCGAGCGTCGTCGCCACCGACGCCTCGACGGTACCCAGATCCTCCCCGACGACGACGGCGCCGGCGCGGGCGGCCTCCAACGCGAGCAGGCCGAGCATCGCCTCGGCGTCGTAACGCACGTACGTCCCGTGAGCGGCGCCCGCCCCAGCCGGAATCCACCACAGCCGGAACAGGCCGAGGATGTGGTCGACCCGCAGCCCGCCGCCGCGGCGCAGCACCGAGGCAACCATCTGACGCAACGGCGCGTACCCGGCCTCGGCCAGGGCATCCGGCCGCCACGGCGGCAGCCCCCAGTCCTGGCCCTGCTGATTGAAGGTGTCCGGTGGGGCCCCCACGCTCGCGCCGACGGCGAGAACGTCCTGCAGTGCCCAGGCGTCCGCACCGCCCGGATCGACGCCGACGGCCAGGTCGTGCACGATCCCGGCGGCCATCCCGGCGGCCCGGGCGGCGGCCTGCGCCGCGGCGAGCTGCTGGTCGCAGCGATGCTGGAGCCACACGTGGAAGGCGACGCGGTCGGCCAGCTCCGCCCTCGCCTCGGCGACGGCGGGCGCGCCCGGATGAGCGAGACGCGCCGGCCAGGTCCGCCAGTCCGGGCCGTACCGCTCAGCGAGCGCGCTCCAGGTCGCGAAATCGATCAGGTCGGACCCGGCCGGCTCGGCGGATGCCACCTGCTCGCCGCCGCGCCGGAAGACCTCGAAGAGCAGTTCCAGCGCGGCCAGCTTCGCCCGCCACACCGCGTCCCGATCGAGCAGACCGTCCCGCCGACCGTCGCGGCGGGCGCCGCGGGCGAGCTCGTCAACGGCCGACCGGGTGGCGGGATCGGCCCGAGCGTACTCGGGCGTCCGCTCCGGTCGCAGGTAGAGCGGGGAGACAAAACGGCGGCTCGCGGGCGAGTAGGGGGACGCCGCGACGGGCAGGGTCGGCGCACCCGCATGCAGCGGATTCACCAGCAGCACGTCGGCACCTGCCCGGCCCGACCAGTCGGCGAGCGTCGCGAGATCGCCGTAGTCCCCCATCCCCCAAGACGACGCCGAGGTGAGCGCGTAGAGCTGGATCATCCAGCCCCAGCCCCAGCCCCAGGCGCGGGCCGGCGGGGCGAGGGCGGCGGGGCCGGGCACCGCGGCCGGCACGGCGACGACCTGGCAGCGATGCCGCTCGGTTCCGGCGTCGACGTGCAGCACGTGGTCCCCCAGGGGCAGGCCCGCCGGGAGCCCGATCGGCCGGGCGACCCAGGGCACGCCGTCGAGCACCCGCTCGGCCAGGGGGGCGCCAGGGGGATCGAGGACGACCCGGCCGCCGGTGCCGAGCTCCAGCTCGGCGTATGGAATGACATCCACGGGCGTGTGAACGACCACCGGGCGCGGTGCTGCGGCGACGACGACGGCGCAGGCCGGCACCCGGCGTCGCCAGGGCCGTTCCAGCGCCGCCGCGAGCGCCGCGGCGGGATCCGTCGGATCGACCCCCGCCAGCCGCAGGACGGCCCGGACGGTGTCCGGCGCAACCTGTACCGGGACACCATCGGCCCCGAGGTAGGACGTCGCCACACCGGACACCGCGGCGAGTTCGGCGAGGACCTGGTCGACGGCGGGGTCCACCACCGGCGCCCCGGCGGGCTGCGGTCCCGCCGGGGCGGTGGGACCAGTGGCGGGCGCGGGGGACGCGGGTGCGGATGCGGTGGGCACGGCGGGGCAGTCGGAAGTCACGACCTGAGATTCTCGCCCGCGCGGTCCGGAGGCGGAGCGGCGCCGCCCGGCGGGTTCGGCTCCGGGCCCGGTGCGGTGGCCGGGCCCAGCGGACCGGGGTCGTCGACGACCGGCAGCCGCATCCGCAGCAACGCCCCGCCACTCGGAGAGCTCTCCGCGGTGACGGTACCCCCGTGGGTGTGCACGGCATCCGCGACGATCGCGAGGCCGAGCCCGGATCCGGGCAGGCCCCGCGCGGAGGTGGCCCGGTAGAAGCGGTCGAACGCCTGCGCGCGGTCCTCCGGCGCGATGCCCGGTCCGTCATCCGCGACGGTTACCTCGCCGTCCCGGGAGCCGACCCGGACGACAGAGGCGGGCGGCGAGAACTTCACGGCGTTGTCGAGCAGGTTGGTGACTGCCCGTTCGAGCATGTTCGCCCGCCCGTCGACCGTCGAGGACGTCGCGTCGACCTCGATGCCGACGCCCTTGCCGGTGGCGCGGCGCCGGGCCCGTTCGGCCGCGGCTCGCACGATCTCCGCGAGATCGAGCCGTTCCACCTCCTCGGTGGGCGCCTCGTCCCGGGCGAGCTCGACCAGTTCACTGACGAGGCCGGACAGTTCGCGCATCTGCGCGCCCACGTCGCGCAGCAGCGCCTCACGGTCGGCCGCGGGCAGCGCGCGATGCGGGTTCGCTTCGGCGCGCAGCAACAGTTCGATGTTCGTGCGCAGGCTCGTCAACGGGGTGCGCAGCTCGTGGCTGGCATCGTCGACGAGCTGGCGCTGGCGGGCCCGGGACGCCTCCAGCGCGCGCAGCATGCTGTTGAGGCTCTCCGCCAGCCGGGTGATCTCGTCGGATCCGGTCACCGGGATGAGCGCCGACAGATCCTGGGTGCGAGCGACCTCCTCGGCGGCCGCGGCCGCGGCGTCAACGGGTTTGAGCGCGGCACGTGCCACGATCTGTCCGGCGAGCACCGAGCCGACCACCCCGACGATCCCGACGACGAGCAGCACCAGCGCGAGATCGCGCAGGGTCCGGTCGACGTCGGTGGTCGGCCGGGCGAGCTGCAATGCACCGCCGGACGCGGGACGTTGCAGCGGAACCGTGACAAGCCGGTAGGACTGCCCGTCGACGGCGATCGTGCGCAGGTTCTGGGCCCGCTCCCGCCGGGCCACCTCGGCGTCGGCGGAGTCGACCGGGATCCGCATGCTGTTCCAGGACGAGACGGCGTTCTCCAGCGGATTGCCGGCGGCATCGAGGAACTGGCCCTCCAGCCCGAAGCTGAACGCCTGCAGTTCCAGCCCCAGCGGACTGGTCTGGATGGTGTGCGCCGACGCCTCAGCCTGCTCTACGAGCTGGTCGTCGATGGCCTGGTTCAGCACGATGCTGGTCGCCCCCAGCGACACCCCGGCGACGACCGTCACGGCGGCAGCCACCGCCATCCCGACAAGCAGGGCGAGCCGAGCCCGCAATGTCAGCTGACCGAGCGGGGAGGAAAACCGGATCCTGGAGTGACGTCCCGGGTGGACGCGCCGCGCGAACCCGTCCAACCGGCCGGCGCGCCCGTTCACCGCCACCTGCCCCACTGCCGGCTGCCCCGCTGCCACCTGCCCCGCTGCCGGGCGACCCGTCAACGGCTGCGGCCACCACGGCGATGGCGCGGCCCCCTGGTCGGGGGCACTGCTCACGCGCGGTCCCCCGACGGCTCACGCAGCACGTAGCCAACTCCGCGCACGGTGTGCAACAGCCTGGGCTCGCCGTTCGCCTCGAGCTTGCGGCGCAGGTAGCTCACGAAGACCTCCAGCGAGTTCGATGTCGGGCCGAAGTCATACCCCCAGACCCGCTCCATGATCATGGAGCGGGAGAGCACCTGACGCGGATGGGCGAGAAACAACTCCAGCAGCTCGAACTCGGTCTTGGTCAGAATCAGCTCCCGATCACCGCGGGTCACCTGGCGGCTAGCCTGATCCAGACAGACCCCGCCATAGCACAGCGTCGAGTCGGGGATCCCCTTGGACCCGTCCGAACCGGCCGCCCGCACCCGCGCGGCCAACGCCGCCCGGCGGATCAGTGCCCGCAACCGGGCGAACAGCTCCTCCAGGGCGAACGGTTTGACCAGGTAGTCGTCGGCACCGACGTCCAAGCCGCTGACCCGGTCGGCCAAGCCGTCCCGGGCGGTCAGCATGAGCACCGGGACGTCGTCGCCCTGGGCCCGCAGCCGACGGCAGGTCTCCAGCCCGTCCACCCGGGGCATCATCACGTCCAGCACGACGATGTCCGGCCGCTCGCGGCCGATGACGCCGAGCGCGTCCGCCCCGTCCACCGCCGTGGCCACCTCGTACCCCTCGAACCGCAGCGAGCGTTCCAGGGACTCCCGGACCGCCGCGTCGTCGTCCACCACCAGTACCCGCACGCCCCCAGTCTGCCTTCACCCGACGCGGTGATGGTGCTGCGCGGGGCCGGTCTCAGGAAGACATACCGCGATCCTCAGGACAGTTTCAGCCACCGTGAGCCCAGACTGCCCAGCACGCCCAGACCCACCGGCACGCCCAGACTCACCGGCACGCCCAGATCATCCCCTCAACCGCGACAGGTCGGGGGCGGGCGGGTCGATCCGTGCCCGCGGCAGATCCGTCCCCTGAGCGTCCGCGGCACCCCCGCCGACCCCGGCATCCGGATCCGCGTCGTCCTCCGCACGGCTCCCGGCGGTCTCCTCGTCGTCGTTGACCATGGTCACCTCACTGCGTTGCACGGAACCGAGCTCGATCCCGGCCGCGCCAAGCGAGGTCCGGACCCGCTCACGCAGCTCGCGCGCGACCTCCCACTGCTTGAGCGGCTGGGTCTTGATGGCGACACGCAGGGTGTAACCGTCCGAGGTCATGGTCTCCATCCCCCAGACCTCGGGCTCGGCGAGGATGAGGCTGCTCCACTTCGCGTCCGCCCAGAGCTCGTTCGCCGTCCGGGCCAGCACCCGTTTAGCGGTGGCGACCTCGGTGTCGTAGTCGAGCGGAACGTCGAGCACGGTCCGTGCCCATTGCTGGCTCTTGTTACCGACCCTGGTGATCTCGCCGTTCCGGACGTACCAGACGGCGCCCTCGACGTCACGCAGTCTGGTCGTCCGGAAACTGACCGCCTCCACGGCACCGGAGACCGGACCGAGATCGATCACGTCTCCCACCCCGTACTGGTCCTCCAGCAGCATGAACATCCCCGACAGGAAGTCCCGGACGAGGTTCTGCGCACCGAAACCGACCGCGACTCCCAGCACACCGGCGCTGGCGACGATGGGGGCGAGATTGATACCCAGCTCGCCCAGGATGCTGAGGAAGGCCAGGCCGAAGATGAAGATGGACGTCACGCTGCGCAGCAGCGAACCGACCGTCGCCGCACGCTGACGGCGCCTTTCCATCAGCACCGCCGGATCGCCGAACGCGCCCAGCAGAGAGCCGGCGCGGGAACCCCGGAACAACCCGCCCCAACTGCCGGAACCGGTCCGTTCGGTGGCGTGTCCGATGTCGGTGGTGCGCCGGATGAACCGGTGCAGCAGCGCCCGCACCACAAACGCGATCACCAGAATGAGCGCGATGCGGATCGGGGTACCGAGGAACACCTCAGCCCCGGAGGCAAGATAATTACTGTGGGTAATGTCGTAGACGGTGCGGCACAGCAGCCCCGGATCGGTCCCGCAGGCGTCCCGCAGCGCGGTCGCGACGCCCTCCAGGGACACCAGCGGGTCAGAGGTCACCGACGGGCTCGGCGAGGGCAGTGGAGTGGGCGTCGTCAGCCCGGACGTCGGGCCCGGCACTTCGGTGGGTGACGGCGAGGCGGACAGCAGCATTCCCAGCGACGGGATGAGAGGCTGAGCCAGCAGGGACGGGGCGGGCGTCACGGCGTCGATCATCCTTCCGGTCGATTGCGATCATTCGAAGTTCCTCGAGCAGGCCGAGGTCACCGGCCCTCCCGCGCTCACGGCGGCGCGGGCGGCGGCCGCAGATCAGTCTCACCCATGCCGGTGGCCCGGCGGTGGGGGCCCCGATCCGGTCGGCGGACAGCCACGCTCCGACCCAACCACTCTCCGACCCAACCCGGCCAGGTCTCCCATCACACCCGAAAAAGCACTTTCCGTATTGATGCGGCCACAAAATGGTCGCCTGTATGTGACAAAGGCCATGAGATATGTGCAGCGCCACGGCACGAAAGGCGATGACCATGCAAACAGGCTCGCGTTCTGCCGCAGAAGAAGGTTGACTGTCCATTGTCACCGGAGACGCTGGGCAGAACGGCCCGCAAAGGGCCCTCGGTGGGCAGGAGGTCGGCGCGTGGCAGAGGCGCTGGTTCTCAATGCCACGTACGAGCCTCTGTGCGTGGTGTCGCAAAGGCGCG
This sequence comes from Frankia sp. CcCS3, assembly GCF_977927575.1. NCBI lineage: Bacteria > Bacillati > Actinomycetota > Actinomycetes > Frankiales > Frankiaceae > Frankia > Frankia sp. CcCS3. Next base: position 14,405 of record NZ_CDWRCL010000048.1, on the reverse strand, counting down.
CGCTGGTGTTGGTCCTGACCGACAAGGCCGTCATGGTCGAATCGGCCGGGCAGGTTCTTCGGTCCGCGACGGCCTCCGTCGATGTCCCGATCGTGGTCCGGTTAGCGCGTTTCGTCCGGGTGCCGTACCGCTCGCAGATCCCGCTGACCCGCAAGGGTGTGCTGGCCCGCGACCATCATCGCTGCGTGTACTGCAATGCTCCGGCAACATCACTGGATCATGTCATTCCACGCTCCCGTGGGGGCCCGCATGCGTGGGAGAACGTCGTGGCGGCCTGTGGCCGCTGCAACCATCTGAAAGCCGACCTGGCCGTCGCTGATCTCGGCTGGCGGCTCCGCACGGCGCCACGGGCGCCGAGCGGAGCCGCTTGGCGCATTCTGGGCTCCCGTCGGATGGATCCACGCTGGTCGGCCTACCTGAGTACCGACGTGACCGAGGCCGCCTCGGCCTGACGGCACCCGCCCGGAGCGTTCTCTGCCCGGGCGTCCCCGCCTGTTCGAGGCGTTCCCAGGCACGGCGACGGCAGATCGGCCGGATGCCAGGGTACGGCGGGACCTGCCAGGGCAGCTAACCTGCATGCGCATCCTCGTCACCGGGGCGACCGGGTACATCGGCGGCCGGCTGGCTCCCCGCCTGCTCGACCGTGGCCACCATATCCGGGCCATGACCCGGGATCCCCTCCGGCTGCGGGACATCCCATGGGCCGCCCGGGCGGAGGTCGTCCGCGCCGACGCCCGGGATCCGGAGTCGTTGCGGTCCGCGCTCGACGGGATCGAGGTCGCCTACTACCTCATCCACTCGATCGACGGTGGTGGTGACTTCTCCGCGGTCGACCGGCGGGCGGCGAACGCCTTCGCCGTCGCGGCCCGGGCGGCCGGTGTCCGCAGGATCGTCTACCTCGGCGGGCTGAGCCCGGCGACGACGGGTGGCACGTCCGCCCATCTGAGCTCCCGCCAGGAGGTCGGGAGGATCCTGCTCGGCTCGGGGGTGCCGACGATCGTGCTGCGTGCGGCGGTCGTCATCGGCAGCGGCAGCGCCTCGTTCGAGATGCTGCGCTACCTGACGGAGCGCCTGCCGGTGATGCTGACGCCGCGCTGGGTGCGGACCAGGATCCAGCCGATCGCCGTCCGGGACGTGCTGCACTATCTGATCGGCGCTCTGGACGTCCCCGACGACGTCGAGGGCACCTTCGACGTGGGCGGCCCGGACATCCTGACCTATGCGGAGATGATGCAGCGCTTCGCCGCCGTCGAGGGGCTGCGGCGCCGGATCATCGTCCCGGTTCCGATCCTGTCCCCCGAGCTGTCCTCGCTGTGGGTCGGGCTCGTCACCCCGGTGCCGGGCGGCATCGCGAGGCCGCTCATCCGTTCCTTGCGCAACGAGGTGGTGGCCCACGACCACCAGATCGCCCGCTGGATCCCCGATCCCGCCGAGGGACTGCTGCCCTTCGACGCCGCGGTGGCCCTCGCGCTGGCCCGGGTGCGGGCACGTTCGGTGAAGACCCGCTGGTCGACGGCGGTGTGGCCGGGATCGGGAGGCGCATCGGACGACGGGGACGGCGCCGGTGCCACGCGCCCCCCGAACGAGCCCCTGCCGACCGACCCGCAGTGGGCCGGGGGATCCCTCTACGTCGACGAGCGCAGCATGGCCGTGGCGGCGCCGCCGGCCTGTCTGTGGCACGTCATCGAGGGCATCGGGGGCGACAACGGCTGGTACTCGTGGCCCCTGGCCTGGTCCGCCCGCGGCCGGCTGGACACCGCCATCGGTGGCGTCGGTCTGCGCCGGGGTCGGCGTGATCCGCAGCGGGTGCACGCCGGGGAGGCTCTGGACTTCTGGCGGGTCGAGGAGATCGAACCGGGCCACCTGCTCCGGCTGCGCGCCGAGATGAAGTTGCCCGGCGAGGCCTGGCTGGAACTACGCTCGATGGTCGACGCCGAGGGCACCACGACCTACTGGCAGCGCGCGAGTTTCCTGCCCCGCGGACTTCCCGGGCAGCTCTACTGGTGGTCGGTCAGCCCGTTCCACGCGGCCGTCTTCGGTGGAATGCTGCGCAACATCGTGCGCAAGGCCGAGGACGAATGGGCCACCGGCGCCGTCGCCACCGCCTGATCACGCGGCCTCGGCCCGGCTCGTCAGGTGGCCCGGCTCGTCAGGTGGCCCGGCAGCGGATGCTATCCCCAGGAGCGGCCCTGGACCGGCGGGTCGAGGGGAGGCTTCCGGGACAGGCCCGCCGAGGGAGACGGATCGGGCCTGACGATCGGTCTCGTCGGGCCGGCGGCACCCGGCTCCCGGTCGGGTATCTCGATATCGAACCAGACACGCTTGCCCCCGGGGGTCATCTCCACGCCCCAGGCCAGCGCCAGCGCCTCGACCAGCAGCAGGCCCCACCCCGACTCGGGCTCGGGTTTGTTCTCCGCGGCCACGCCGGGCCGGGGCAGATGCGCGCCTTCCCGGTCCTCGACACTGATCCGCAGCCGACCGGGTCCCATCGATGCCCGCAGCACCAGATCACTGCGGGCGTGCAGCACCGCGTTCGTCACCACCTCGCTGACCAGCAGCGTCGCGTCCTCGACGGAGGTGATCCCGCATTCGGCGAGGACCGAGCGCATCGCTGTCCGGGCCTCGCCGGCCGACGCGGCCACCGCGGGCAACGCGAGTTCGAGCAATGGCGGGTTCACGGCCTGCGTGGTGAGCACCACCATGGCAGTATCGTCGTCGGTCCGGGCCGGGAGACCGGCGGCAATCAGGCACCGTTCGAGCAGCGTGCGGGCGGTCTCCTCGACGGGGCCCTCGCCGGGGCCGTTGACGGTGTCCGGACCGAACCAGCTACGTGCCGCGAAGTTCACCCTGCGCGCCCGGCGCCGCCGGTCCACCCAGGAGCGGCGTTCCGGCACCCCGGGGGGTGGGCCGAGCGACGGGCCGGGGGCCCGCCGATCCGTCCACGCCTTCCCGGTCCGTTCCGCCTTCCCGGTCCGTTCCGCGCTCAGGCCAACGCCCTCGCCCTCGCCCTCGCTTCCAGCCGCCATGTCGGCACCCGCCGCGACTTCGACCGCCTCGAGGCCTGCCGCGGCCGCCCGGGCACGCTGTGCGGTAAGACCGCGTCGAAGATTGTCCAGGCCGTCCACGAGCGGGCGGCGTCGCGACTCCACCAGGCCGTCGGTGAACATCACCAACGCCGATCCGGGTGGAAGCGCGACGGTCGTCTCGCTGAACACCGCCCCCTCGCCGACTCCCAGCGGGAGCCCGGGGTCGAGCACCAGATAGTCGGGGTCCTCGTCGGGAAGGATCACCAACGGCGCGGGGTGGCCGGCGTTCGCGATCGTCGCCCGGCCGGTGTCCCGGTCGTAGACGGCGTACATACAGGTCGCGAGCTGGAGACCGGGCAGCAGGCCGACGACCCGGTCAAGCCGGGTCAGCACCTCGACGGGGCTCCAATCCTCCAGAGCGTAGGCGCGCAGCGCCGCCCGCAGCTGGCCCATCACCGCCGCGGCATGCAGGCCGCGCCCCATCACGTCACCGATGGCCACCCCGACTCGCCCCCCGGCGAGCGGTATGACATCGTAGAGATCGCCTCCAACCTCCGTCCCTGCCGTTCCCGGCCGGTACTCCATCGCGATCTCGACCCCGTCGAGTGCGGGGGGATGCGCCGGCAGGAGCGACCGTTGCAGGGTCAGCGCGGACTCCTGTGCCTCGCGGAAGCGTTGTGCGTTCTCCAGCGCGACGGCCCCCCGCCGGGCGAGGTCCTCCAGCAGGTTCACCTCCGCTCCGGAATAGAAGCCGGTGCCGCGCCCGACAGTGATCGCGCCGAGGATCCGGCCGTGCGCCGGCAACGGGACGGTGACGGTGGGACCGCTCTGGATCCGGCGGAACTGCTGGTAGGCGAGCTCGTACGGGAACAGCGGCACCGGGCGCAGCTCATCGAAGTCCGGCAGACAGTACGTCTGGCCGTTACGCATGACGACGCCCGGCGGGAAGTCGTCCGCGAGTTGGGGCGGCCGCGTGGCGACAATCGCCCGCATGATCTTGCCGGCTTTCGGGTCGTGGAAGACCGAGGCGCCGAGCCTGACCTGGTCGCCCTCGCGCAGCCACACCAAGGCGCCCGTGCCGAGACGGGGCACGGCGAGTCCGGCGATCAGGTCGACGACCCGATCGGGGTCGAGGGAGGTGCCGAGGACGAGACCGGCATCGGCCAGGAAGGACGGGTCGGAGCCACCCAATCCGTCGTCATGGTCCCCCCGAGCACCGTGGCACAGCGCGCGGACAGCCTCCCGCGCGGCCCGCAGACCTGCGGACGCCGACCGCCGCACCTGATCGGACTTCCGTGATTCACCGACAAACCCTGATATACCGGGCGCATAGGGCGAAATCCCGGTGGACGGTTCCGACGTCACGGGCACACCATCACATCCCCGACCAAATCCGATTCTCGGTACTGCTCCGTAACAGCCAGTCACCTGGTCCACCTGCGGCAGTCTAGTTCGGATATCGGATATCACGCATCGGGGGAACGTCGGCCCGAGCCGCAACCAGTACCCCATCGCCCTCCCTTTCGCCTCCACCGGCCGGGTTTGATGCTGGATAGGCATCACCCGACCGAGGAACACGCGCTCCGCCGCGCCGTCCCGACGCGGCGGAGCGGTCCCTGGGTAGGCGCACAACAGGGGCACCTGCACCAAAAAGGCCAGGAACGCCAGAAGGAGCCAGATGAGGACACATTATTCTGTTGAGGACTGCCCCACAAAGACACCCTCATCTACTAAGGGAGATAAAATACCTTAGGAGTCG
>NZ_CDWRCL010000048.1:0-8990 GCF_977927575.1 Frankia sp. CcCS3 | reverse complement strand
CCCCCTAGTGTCCAGCACGGCAACCGGAGCGACGCGGGCAAGGACCACGCGGGCAGCGAGAACGCCGAGGGGAACGAGAACGCCGAGGGCGCTGGGGACAACAAGGACAACAGCCCAGGAGCCGGCGACGCCGGGGAGCTGGATCGCCCGAATGGCGCCGACGGCCGGGTGCGGTCGCCCGGCCGGGACGGGACGTGGTGGCGCCGGGCCGTGCTGTACGAGGTGTACCTTCGCAGTTTCGCCGATTCCGATGGTGACGGGGTCGGCGATCTGGAGGGGCTGCGGCGGCACCTGCCCGTGCTGGCCGAACTCGGCGTCGACGCGATCTGGATCACACCCTTCTACTCGTCCCCCATGGCCGACCACGGGTACGACGTCGCCGACCATCGCGGCGTGGATCCGCTCTTCGGTGACCTCGCGGACCTCGACGCCGTGCTCGCCGACGCCGCCGAGGCCGGACTCGCCGTGCTGATCGATCTCGTGCCGAACCACTCGAGCTCGGCGCACCCGGCGTTCCAGGCGGCGCTCGCGTCCGCGCCGGGCAGTCCCGAGCGGGAGCTCTACATCTTCCGCGACGGCCGAGGCTCCAGCGGCGAGCAGCCTCCGAACAACTGGGAATCGGTGTTCAGTGGATCGGCCTGGACGCGGGTGGCGGACGGCCAGTGGTACCTGCACCTGTTCGACGCCGAGCAGCCCGACTGGAACTGGGATCATCCCGCCGTCCGCGCGGACCATGCCGCGACGCTGCGGTTCTGGCTCGATCGGGGGGTCGACGGGTTCCGGATCGACGTGACCCACGGGCTGGTGAAGGACACCGAGCTACGGGACAACCCGCCCGGCGCCCTGTTGGCTCCGGACAGCGGGTTCCGCGAGGAGCACGAGCCCCGGGTCTGGGACCAGGACGGGGTGCACGAAATCTACCGCGAGTGGCGCGCGATCACCGACGAGTACACCGCCCGCGACGGGCGTCCCAGGGTCCTGATCGGGGAGACCTGGGTGCGCGACCCGGCCCGGCTCGCCCGCTACGTGCGACCGGACGAGCTGCACCTGACGTTCTCGTTCTCCCTGCTGAGCATCCCCTGGTCGGCGGCGGCCTGGCGGGCCGCCATCGATGCCGAACGCGCCGCGCTGACGGCGGTCGGCGCGCCGGGCACCTGGGTGCTCGCCAACCACGACGTGGTGCGTCCGGCGACCCGTTACGGCGGCGGTCCCACGGGGACCCGCGGCGCGCGCGCCGCCCTGCTCACGCTGCTCGCACTGCCCGGCACCGCGGTGCTGTACCAGGGCGACGAGCTGGCGCTGCCGCAGGCCGAGGTGCCGCCGGCCGCCCGTCGCGACCCGATCTGGACGCGGTCCGGGGGCACGTCGCCGGGCCGGGACGGCGCCCGGATCCCCCTGCCGTGGTCGGGGGACACGCCCCCTTACGGATTCACCTCGGCCGGCGCCGACCCGTGGTTGCCGCAACCCGCCGACTGGGCGGACCTCGCGGTCCTCGCGCAGGCGGCCGACCCGATGTCGACCTGGCTGCTCGTGCGCAGCGCGCTCGCCCTGCGCCGTGCCCTCCCCCACCTGCGTGGCGACGACCTGCGCTGGCGGGACGACGCCCCGGCCGGATGCCTGGCCTTCGACCGCCCCGCGCCGGCAGGCTCGTCGGTGCCCCCGGCCCCGCCCACCTCGGTGGGGCCGGCCAATATGACCTGCGTGATGACGACCGAGGGGGAGGTGGCGGTTCCACTGCCCGGACGGCTGGTGCTCGCCAGCGGACCGGTGGGGTACGACGGCGCGACCCTGACGCTGCCCCCCGACACGACGGCGTGGATCGCGCCCCGCGACGGCTGAGAACACCCGTCGCCCGGATCGGGCCGCACCGCGTGCCGCAGAATGGACGAGTGAGCCAGTCTCCTCCGCGCACTCTCCCGGTCAGCTCCTTCTACGACGCCGCCGGCGGCGAACCGACGTTCCGGAAGCTGGTCGCGCGGTTCTACCAGGGTGTGGCAAACGATCCGGTACTGCGCCCGCTCTACCCGGAAGAGGATCTGACCGGCGCTGAGGAGCGCCTGCGCATGTTCCTCATCCAGTACTGGGGTGGCCCGACCGACTACCAGGAGCAGCGCGGGCATCCTCGGCTGCGGAGGCGGCACGGCCCGTTCGCGATCGGCCCGGCGCAGCGGGACGCCTGGCTGAAGATCATGCGGGCCGCGGTCGACTCCCTGGACCTGCCGCCCGATCTCGACAGGCAGCTCTGGGGCTACCTGTCGATGGCGGCGAACTCGCTGCAGAACCGCCCCGACTGACCGCTCGGTGCCCGCGGGCACCGGCCGGGCGGCCGGCCCGGGTGCGCTCTCAGTCCCGGGTGAGCTTGCGGTAGGTGACGCGGTGCGGGCGGGCCGCCTCCTGCCCGAAACGATCGATCTTGTTGGTCTCGTAGTCGGCGAAGTTCCCCTCGAACCAGAACCAGCGCGCCGGGTCCTCGTCGGTTCCCTCCCAGGCCAGGATGTGGGTGGCGACCCGGTCGAGGAACCAGCGGTCGTGGGAGATGACCACGGCGCAGCCGGCGAACTCCAGCAGCGCGTCCTCCAGGGAGCGCAGCGTCTCCACGTCGAGGTCGTTGGTGGGCTCGTCGAGAAGCAGGACGTTGCCGCCACGCTTGAGGGTGAGCGCGAGATTCAGCCGGTTACGCTCCCCGCCGGACAACACACCGACGGGCTTCTGCTGGTCGGGCCCCTTGAACCCGAACGACGACACGTACGCCCGGCTCGGGAAGTCGACCTTGCCGACGACGATGTGGTCGAGGCCGTCGGAGACGACCTGCCAGACGTTCTTCTTCGGGTCCAGGCCCGAGCGGGTCTGGTCGACATAGGCGATGTCGACGGTGTCGCCGATGACGAGCTCCCCGGCGTCCGGCGCCTCCTGCCCGGTCAACATCTTGAACAAGGTCGTCTTACCGATGCCGTTGGGGCCGATCACGCCGATGATGCCGCCGCGCGGCAGGGTGAACGACAGGTTGTCGATGAGGAGCCGGTCATCGAAGCCCTTGGTGAGCCCCTTGGCCTCGATAACCTGGTTGCCGAGCCGGGGGCCCGGCGGGATCTGGATGTCCTCGAAGTCGCGCGGGCGCGCCCGGTCCGCCTCGGCGGCCAGCTCCTCGTAGCGGGCGAGGCGCGACTTGCTCTTGGTCTGGCGGGCCTTCGGGTTGGACCGGACCCACTCGAGTTCCTGGGCGAGTACCCGGCGCCGCTTGGCGTCCTTCTGGCCTTCGACCTTCAGCCGGGCCGCCTTGTTCTCCAGGTAGGTGGTGTAGTTGCCCTCGTAGGGCAGGGCACGGCCCCGGTCGAGCTCGAGGATCCAGCCGGCGACGTTGTCCAGGAAGTACCGGTCGTGGGTGACGGCCAGCACGGCGCCCGCATAGCGGGCGAGGTGCTGCTCCAGCCAGGCGACGCTCTCGGCGTCGAGATGGTTGGTCGGCTCGTCGAGCAGGAGTAGGTCGGGAGCCTCGAGCAGGAGCTTGCACAGCGCGACCCGGCGGCGCTCACCGCCGGAGAGCAGGGTGACGTCGGCATCGCCGGGCGGCAGCCGCAGCGCGTCCATGGCCTGGTCGAGCTGGCTGTCGAGCTCCCAGGCGTTCGCGGCCTCGATCTTGTCGATGAGCTCGGCCTGCTTGGCGAGGAGGGAGTCGAAGTCCGCGTCGGGCGCGGACATCTTCTCGTTGATCTCCTCGTAGCGGGCGAGCACCCGGCGGATCTCGCGCACGCCGTCCTCGACGTTGCCGCGGACGTCCTTGGTCTCGTCCAGCGAGGGTTCCTGGGCGAGCATGCCGACCGTGTAGCCGGGGCTCAGGGTCGCCTCGCCGTTACTCGGCTGATCGAGACCGGCCATGATCTTGAGCAGGGACGACTTCCCCGCGCCGTTCGGGCCGACTACCCCGATCTTGGCTCCGGGGAGGAACGACAGGGTCACGTCATCGAGGATGACCTTGTCGCCATGGGCCTTGCGCGCTTTGCGCATCTGGAAGACGTACTGCGCCATGCCATCAACCCTAGGGCATCGCGCCCGCGTTCCTCACAGCGGTGATCGGTGGCCCGTCGGCCGACGCCGGGGACCGGTGGGTACCACACCACAAAGAAGGGCACGGACTGTGGGGGCGACCGCTGCATGGGGGCGACCACTGCATGAGGGCGACCACTGAAACGGAGATGACGAGCGCGGGGAGGACGGCATGCTCGCGAGTGACCATCGGCTCGGGCTGGCGGCCGAGGCGTTCATCTTCGGATATCCCCTGGTCAGCAATGTCCGGCTGAGCGTACGGACGGCGGCTGAGGGAATCGGGCCGATCCGGCCCGCCGGGTACAACGCCTTCGCTCACGAGACGGAACCGCCCGCGCCACTGTCCTGCTTCGTCAGCGTCGACAACGACGCCCTGTGCTCGGTGGCCGAGGTCGACCTCACGCCGGGTCCGCTGGTCCTGCGGATCCCCGACACGCCGGATCGTTACAGCGTGATGATCTTCATGGACGCCTGGCGGAACAACTTCGCCTACGTGGGACGGCGAACCACCGGCGGACGGGGTGGGCGCTATCTGCTCGTCCCGCCGGGCTGGACGGGCAGCGCGCCCGCGTCGCTGGCCCGCATCAAGGCGCCGACCCGGCTGCTGACGCTGATCAACCGGTTTGGCTTCGACGGCCCGGCGGACATCGCGGCGGTGTCCCGGCTGCAGGAGGAACTGGACCTGAGCCCGCTGGATCCCGAGGCCCGCCGCGCGGAGGGACCGCCGGAGCACTCGAAGAGGGTCTGTGACGACCTCCGGTTCTGGGAGGAGCTGCGCATCTGGCTGCGCGCCTATCCTCCGTCGCGGGCCGAGGCCGAGTACGCCCGCCACTTCACCTCGCTCGGGATCCTCAACGATCCTTCGCCGTACATCGACCCCAACCCGGGCCTCGCCTGGTCCCTGCGCACCGGGCTGCGCGCCGGCCGCGACGAGCTCGAACGGGTGGCGCACGCCGGCCGGGCGCTGACGAACGGCTGGGTGAGCACCCCGCATGCCCTCGACTTCAACCTGGACCGACTCGGACCAGGCACGATCGACGATCCGGCCTGGCGGATAAGCGATCGGGCACAGGCCCGTCTCGCCCGGGCGATGGCCGCCCGGCTGCCGCGGGGCGCGACGCACGGCTACGAGGAGATCCAGGCGAGCCGTGCTATCGACACGGACGGCCGTCAGCTGAGCGGGGCCCACCGGTACCTGCTGGAGCTGGTGCCGCCGCCGCAGGCCGCGTTCTGGTCGCTGACAATGTACGACGCGCCCGAGTACTACCTCGTCGAGAATCCCCTGCACCGGTATTCCCTGCGGAGCGGCGACCGCGATCTGCGCCGCGGTCCGGACGGCTCGGTGCGCATCCTGCTCCAGAGCGATCCCCCGGAGGACGGCGGGCCGCTTGCCAACTGGCTGCCCGCGGCAGTCGGTGATTTCCGGCCCGTCCTACGGATCTACGAGCCGGGGACTGACGTCCTCGACGGAACGTACATGCTTCCTCCCATCTGCCGCATCGACCGATCACCGGGCCGACCGCTCACCGGGCCGACCGCTCACCGGGGGATCGGGGCGCCGGGGCAGGCAGGTTACCCGGGCGGGCAGGTCAGCCTCGACGATCATCGATGATGATGCGCAGCGGCGGCCGACGCCCCTCGCCGACCTCATCGACCTCCCCCAGGGATCCGAGTACGGTGACCGGCGGGCCGGCAGCCGGCCGGGAACCGTCCGACCGGGAGCTGTCCGACCGGGAACCGTCCCGTGCGGCCAGCCGCACGGGCAGCACCTGATGATCAAGGAAATGTTCCCGTCCGGAAGGGCTCGTCGCGTAGTAGGCCACGGTGATGGAGGTGCCCCGGCCGTCCCGCACGGTGCTCGCCGACGGACGGCCGAGGGATCCGGAATGCACCGGGGACCGGCCGGAGTCGTTGCGGTCCGTCGTGGTGCCGCCGGGGCTGTCCGTGCCGCCGGCGATGTTGGTGATACTGGTGACGTCGGTGATATCGAGGCCGTCCGCGTCGACGGTGAGGATCATCGAGGTGGGGATCCGCGGATGGACCGGAATCGACAGGCGGCGGGCACCCTCGGTGAGCACGACGCGGGCGGAACGGGCGCCCGCGGGCGCGGCATCCACTCGCAGGGTCACCGCCACCCACCTGCCGCTCCTGACCGCCAGCCGTTCGACCCGCGCGGTGGAAGGCGAGGCGGGTGAGCGGCCGTAGGCCGATGCCAGGCGGAGCAGGTAGGCCGGGCGGTCCGCGTGGTCAGCGGCCACGATGAGATCGTCGACCCCCCGCGACACGGCGAACAGGACGGGACCGTCGAGCTTCGGCCCGTTCGCGGTCACCGGAGTGGGATGCCCGAGAAACGGCGGGTTCACCGCGACGAACACGAGCGGGTCGCCCGGCAGCCGATCCAGCATCGCGCTGAGGTCACGGTCGTGCCCGGTGAGCGTGAGGTTGGCGCGCACCGCCCCGACCAGGACGACGGCCGTGAGCGCCAGGATGGCGGCGCCGGTCCCCGCGACGGCGGTGAGCCCGAAGCGGTGCCCGCGGGCGAAGACGGCTTCGCCGGCCCTGACCAGGCCCTCCGCGCCGAGGTGGACGAGCGGGATGAGCACCGGGACCAGGTAGAAGGGGCCGACGTAGCGGATGCCGCCCCACAACTCGGCCGCGTTCCACGCGCCCCAGAAGCCGACGTATCCGCCCAGGAAGAGCAGCCCACCCGCACCCAGGACCGCGGCGGGTGCGGACAGCTGCCGCCGAGCCGCCACGACGATCGCACAGCCGGCCAGCACTACTCCCCCGCAGGCCCAGCCGCCGAACAACCACAGGTGGTCGCCAACCGACTGCAGCCCTTCGACTAGGCCGAAGTCGTGCCTGCCGTCGCCGGGATACAGCTTGCGCAACCCGAAGCCGATCTTGTCGTCGGATTCGAGGAGCGCGAACGGCAGCCGCAACGGGTCACCGGTGGCGGCGGCGTTGCTGAGCAGGACGAGCACCATGGGCGCGGCGAGCCCGCAAAGCAGCCACCGGCACAGCCACCAGCGCCCGCCCGTGGAGGTCAAGACCAGCCAGATCGCGAGCGGAGCCAGGAGCAGGACGACGTCGTACGGCCGCACCGCCGCCGCCACGCCGAGGGCGAGGCCCGCGACGACCACCGGTGCCGCCCGTCGGCGGCGCCGTCCCCGCAGCACTCCCAGGACGGTCACCTGCAGCAGCACCAGGGTCGGCAGGTAGCTCAGCACCATCGCGCTCTGGAGGATCACCAGCGGGGAGAAGGCGAGCAGGGTCGCCGCCAACGCCGCGGTCCGCCGGCTGCCGGACAGCTCGGCGCCCAGTAGGTAGGTGACGACGACCGCCGCCATGACGATCATCGCAAGCGCCGGATCGATGCTTCCCGTCAGCACGATGCCGATCGCGAAGATCGCGGGTACGAAGGGCGTGTACTTCAACACGTAGTGATCGCCGACAACGGTTCCCAGCCATGGCAGGTAGGACGGCGCCGGGTCCGGGGCGGGCGGGAACAGGCGGCCCTCGGCGAGGGTCCTGGCATGCAGGAGGTAGATGCCCTCGTCGTTATTGACCGACAGGAACGGGAACACGGTGTGCCGGAGGACGACGGCGACCGCCGCGCTCAGGACGGCGAGCACCATCACGTACCGGGCGGGCCCCGAGATGCTCGCGAGACGAACGCGCAGCCGCTGGACGGGAGCCCGCCGACCGTGAGCGTCGTCGGAAGCCGGCGGCCCGGCCGGCGGTTGTTCGCCGTCCGGCCGGGACCGCGGCGTGTCGTTCCGGGGCTCGGCATCACCCCTGGGCGCGGCGACGACCACCGATCCGGGTGTCGCGTGCGCAAGGCCGCTCTCCAAGCCGGGACTCACGACAACCTGCGCATCGATGACGTCGAAGGGCGCCTGCGGCTCTGTCCCGGGTTCGGCGGAGACAGGCCCCGTCGGCCCCATCTCGTGCCGGCTGCTCATCCACGGCACGGTACCCAGCGCCCTTGGCCGCGCCGGACGCAGGTCGGTCCGACTCGCCCTCCAGGTCCCCGCCATCGACGGCTGGACGATCAGGAGAGGTCATGGGAGGAGGAGGGAAACGACTGCCAGGGTGAATCGTCGACCGTCACCGCGGACGGGCGCGGTTCGCCGGGCGCCACACCCGCGCCCTGGAGCCGCCCGGCATCCGCCGGCGGTCCCGCGACCATCGACGCCATGGCCGTCGCGGCAGATGCCGCTCCGGCCGCATCCGCATCCGCACCAGCGACCGGGAAGCCGGCCAGAGCGCCGTGCTCGGATCCCACCAGAGCGGACGGATCACTGGGAACACCCGTCGCGGCCGCCGCCCCCGCGGGGGCGGAGCCCGGGCGACGGGCAAGTCGCTCCGAGCGAGCCGCATGCCAGGTGAGCTCGGTTCCGACCGCATCCGCGTCGATCTCGTAGGTAACCCGCCGTTCCCCTTCGCCCGTCTCGAACGACCGCTGCCGCAGCCGGCCGTAGACGAGCGCACGATCACCCCGGACGAGGCTGGCAGCGACGTTGTCCGCGAGCTGGCGCCAGCAGGAGACCCGCAGGAACAGCGTGGTTCCGTCGACCCAGCGGCTCTCGGAACGATCGAACCGGCGGGGCGTCGACGCGAGGCGGAAGGTGCATATCGACGCACCGTTGGCCGCCATCCGATGATCCGGATCGTCGACCAGGTTGCCGACAAGCGTGATGGTCGTCTCGAGCATGGCGTGCTCCTCGGGTCAGGGACGGATCCGCCGGGCTGGCCGCGAACGGCCTCTCCCACAGTGAGCCGTCACGGCGGCTTCGGAAACCCTCGGTTGGTCGTCTGTGGATAACGAGGGTTCACCCACAGGCCACGCATCCCCGGACGTGCGCGCACCGGCACGCCGACGCTCGGACCCCACGCCGGTCCGCGACGCCTCCCGTTTGCCCGCCTGCCGCGGACGCCTCAGG
>NZ_CDWRCL010000047.1:0-21193 GCF_977927575.1 Frankia sp. CcCS3 | reverse complement strand
GCCGAGGCGGCCCGCGCCGAGGCCGAGGCCGTCGCGGGCGAGGCGGTGAGCGCGCTGGGGGCGCCGAGACGCGCCTGGCCGCCGCCGAGGCGGCCAGGCGGCAGGTGGTCGAGCACTCCGCCGAGACGGTCCGCGCGGCCAACGACGCCGCCGAGGCGGCCCGCGCCGAGGCCGCACGGCGCATCGACGAGGCCGTCGCCGCCCGGGAGCAGGCCTCAACGCGGCTGGAGGAGGCCCGGCGCGCCGCCGAACGCGACGCGCACACCCTCACCGAGCTACGCGCCGAACGCGACGCCCTGCGCGAGGACATCCGCCGCGAACGCGCCGAGGCCGCCCGCGGCCGCGCCGCCGCCGACACCGAGATCACCCGGATCCGCGCCGAGGCGGCGGCGCAGCTCGACCAGGTCCGCGCGGCCGCGGCCGCCGAGGCTGAGCGGGTGCGTGCCGAGGCGGCGGCCGAACTCGACCGCGTCCGCTCCGAGGGCGAGGCCCGCCTGGCCGGCGAACGTCAGGCCGCCGCCGAACGTCTCACTGTGATCGGCGAGGCCCGCGCCGAGGCCCGGGCCCGCGCCGAACGCGCCGAACGCCAGGCCGACGAACTGACCGCGGAGCTTCGCGCCGTGCGCGCCAGCCCCACCCGCCCCGGCCCCACCTGATCAGGCCCCATCCGGTCAGGCCCCATCTGATCAGGATCGCTCTCGTCCGGCGGGCAACACGGACCGGTGCATGAGCACGGATGCGACGTGGGTCAGGGCACGGCGCAACGCGCGACGCGGAACCCCACGTCGTCGAGGTGGAAGGCCGGGTGGCCGCGGCGGCGTACGGAGGCCCGGCAGCTCCAGTGCTCGTCGAACCACCCACCGCCCCGCAGCACCCGATAGGTGCCGTAGACCTCGGTGTCGTACAGGTCCCAGCACCAGTCCCACACGTTGCCCAGCATGTCGTACAGGCCCCAGGAGTTGGGCTGTTTACCGCCCACGTCGTGGATTCGCCCGTGGGAGTTGCCGCGGTACCAGGCAATGTCGTCGAGCGGCCCGTACCGCGGGCCGCTCGTGCCGGCCCGGGCGGCGTACTCCCACTCAGCCTCGGTCGGCAGCCGGTACCCCTCGGCGCGGGTGTCCCACTCGACACCCTCCCCGTCGGCACCCTCGCCGTCGGCACCGTCGCGGTGGGACAGGGCGTTGCAGAGCCGGACCGCGTCCCACCAGGAAACCCCCTCGACGGGCAACCGGTCCCCGTGGGCCGAGCCCGGCCGCTGGCCGACAACCGCCGCGTACTGCTCCTGGGTAACCGGAAACGCCGCGAGACAGTACGGCGCGAGCTCGACCGACCAGCTGCGCTGCGTTCGCCGGTCGCACAGCGTCACCCGCCCCGGAGGGATGGAGATCAACGTGTTTCCCACGCCCGCGTCCATGGCCGGCGATCTTACCGAAGCTCGTCCGCACGGAGAGTCCCGGTAGGCGCGCGGGCTGTCCGTCTAGAGTGTTGCTCTATGGGAGGTGCCGGGATTATGGGAGGCGTCGGGGTAGCGCCCAGTCGGGCCCGGCTGGTGGACGCGGCCGTGGCCTGCGTGCTGGAGCAGGGCTGGGAGGCCACGTCCATGCAGGCGGTTCGGCGCCGGGCCGGTGTCAGTAACGGCAGCCTGTTTCACTACTTCCCCACCCGGGGGGACCTGGCCGCGGCCGTGGTGGGTGCGGGTCTTGCCGATCATCAGAGCGCGCTGTGGGGTGAGCT
Organism: Frankia sp. CcCS3; assembly: GCF_977927575.1. Classification (NCBI taxonomy): domain Bacteria; kingdom Bacillati; phylum Actinomycetota; class Actinomycetes; order Frankiales; family Frankiaceae; genus Frankia; species Frankia sp. CcCS3. The sequence goes on along the minus strand of NZ_CDWRCL010000047.1, from coordinate 19,459 downwards.
GCACACCTCGACCGGGCCCCGCGACGGCGTGACCCGCCTGGTCACCCGCCATCTGCGGTGGGTGGAAGAGCATCCGCCGCTGGCCCGACTGCTGCTGACCGCGCCGGTCGATGTCCTGCGCGGCACGATCGATGAGCGCACCGCCGCGGACAACCGCGGCTTCTTCGCCGCGGTGGCCGACTGGCTGCGTGGCCACGGCTGGTCCGACCGGCCCGACCTGGCGGTCGTCGTCGCGCTGTGGATCGGCCCCGCCCAGGAATACAGCCGCCACTGGCTCGCCCGCCCCGCGGGCTCCCCGACGCTCGTCGCCGACGACCTGGCCGACGCAGCCTGGCGGACGCTCGGTCCCCTGCTCACCCCGCAGAAGGAGTCATGACCCGTTGCTTGCAGTGCTACCGCCGTGCGCTCGACACGTTCACCACCATCGTCACTCGCGTGCCCGCCGACCGGTGGGACGCCCCGTCCCCCTGCCCGGTGTGGACCGGGCGGCAGCTGACCGGCCACGTCATCGACCCTGATCAGATCCGGTCGTACGGGAAGCGTGCGAATACCCGCACCGGGCATCTTCGGTCGGTGGCGCGGTATCTGGGCTGGCGGGCGCCGACGGCCTTGGAGTTGAAGGAGTTGGACGAGTTCCTGCTGGCGCAGGCGTTGGAGCATGACTCACCGGTTCTGCTGTTCCGGTTGGCGTGCGAGTACCTGATCTCGGCGCGGGTGATCCGGCCGGGTCCGGTGATGGTGGTCGAGCGGGTCGCGCACGCGCGGGAGGAGGCCCGGCGGGAGACGTTCGACCGGCTGGCGGACGAGTTCACCGACCAGCGGTGCGCCGGCCTGGACGGCCTGCTGGTGGACGATCCGATGATCGGTATGACGCGGTTACGGTGGCTGGCCACCGGACCGGTCGAGGCCTCGCCGGCGGCGGTGAAGGCTGAGGTAACGAAGCTGGAGTTCCTACGCGGTCTGGGCGCGCACACCCTGGACCTGTCCGTGCTGCCGGCCGAGCGGCGTAGGTTCCTCGCGACGGTGGGCCAGCGGTTGACCGCGCAGGCGTTGCAGCGCCGCGAGCCGCAACGCCGCTATCCGATCTTGCTCACGATGCTGGCGCAGTCGGCGACCGACGTGCTGGACGAGGTCGTGCAGCTGTTCGACCAGGCTGTCTCGGCGCGGGAAAGCAAGGCCGCGCACAGGATGCGCGACAAGCTGGCCGAGCGCGGCAAGGCCGGTGAGGACCGCCAGGCCCTGCTGGACGCGATCCTCGCCATCGCCGCCGATCCAGCAGTGCCGGACGAGGACGTCGGTGGGTTGATCCGGGGGGAGAAGGTCGGGTGGGAGCGGCTGCGGTCCGCGCAGGCCACCGCGTTGCCGCCGCTGCCACGTGATCATGGGCATCTGGCCGCGTTGGACGGTTCGTACGGGTACCTGCGGCAGTTCACCCCGCAGGTCCTGGAGGCGGTGACATTCGCCGGCGGCACCGCCGCGACCGACCTACTCAAGGCGGTGGCGATCCTGCGGGAACTGAACGCCACAGGCGCACGGAAGGTCCCCGACACCGCGCCGGCCAGCTTCGTCCCGGCCCGTCGGCGTGGCTACCTGGACACCGCGGCGAAGCCAGGCAACGTCGCCGCCTACCGGCACTACTGGGAACTGTGCACGCTCCTGGCGCTGCGGGATGGTCTGCGCACGGGCGATGTGTTCGTGCCCGGCTCGCGCCGCTACTCCGACCCGGCCGCCTATCTGCTCACTCCGAGCAAGTGGGCCGAGCAGCGGGTCGAGTTCTGCCGGCTGGTCGGCAAACCCGCCGATGCAGACGCGGCGCTGGCCCAGGTGCAAGACGAGCTGCGCACCGCCCTCGGCGAGGGCGATGGCCCGGTGCGGCTGGATGGCGACGGGGACCTGGTGATCTCCCCGCTGTCGGCGGAGGATGTCCCGTCCGACCCGCGCACAGCGAGAACATCAACTTCTTCGGCGCGATCGAGGTGGACATCGAGGGCGAGCTCGCACAGCTCGGGCCGACCGGTTACCGGCCACTGCGCGTCCGCGACACGCTGTTCTGACCACGGCAGGTCGTCGTGCACGGCTTTTAAGCCCGGATGCCCTCGCCACCGCTGGCCTGGCCCCGTCCGATTCACCCCGACGGCCCGCGTCAGGCAGGCTGGGTGATGAAGGCGGTGATGGCGTCCAGGCCGGGGTGGTAGCCGTCGCTGGTGTCGATGGTGAGCCGTGGGAGGTCCAGGCGGATGTCGACGAAGGCGCCGAGGGAGTGGCGGCCGGCGGCGATGTCGCTGAGGAGTTCGGCATCGCCGTGGGCGGCGCGGTGGGGGTCGAGCCCGGCGCGGGTGGTGATCCGCTGGTACGCGGTGGCCGGGTCGACGGTGCAGCGGATGATCCGCACGTCGGCGTGGGCGGTGAGCGGTTCCAGGTGGGGACTCCATAGCCGGTCCTGGAACGCGGCTTCGGCCACGACCGTGGCGCCCGCCTTCGCCAGGGTCTCCAGGACACCGAAGAAGGCGTGAAGAGCGGGGAGGTTGAGCGGGTCGTCGCCGCCGGCCTGGTAGCCGGGGCTGGCCAGGACCATTCCCTGTTTGATCTCGTCGCGGATCACCGCCGGGCAGCCGACGGCCGTGGCGACCGCGTGGGCGAGGGTGGTCTTGCCGGTTCCTGGCGGGTCGCTGACGACGGCCAGCACCGGCCTCCCCGTGGTCATGCCTCATCCTTCCACGCGCGGAGGTTCGCCCGCGGTCTCGCGAGGCGGTAGGCGATGAAGCCGGGCTCGTGGGACAGGCGGGCGAAGGCATCGGGGTGGGTGCGCGCCATCTCCGGCTGGGGCTGGTGCTCGAGGAGAGCGTCGAGAACGAAGCCGGCGGCGGTGAACTCGGCGATCCAGTCCTGCAGGGGCTGCCGCTAGTAGCGGTGGGTGAACCCGCACGACCACTGCTCCTGCTCGTGGCGGGCCTCGAAGTAGCCGCCGCCGCTGGCCCGCCAGTCGGCGGTGGGATGGCTGGTGGAGATGACGAGGGCTCCGCCGGGGCGCAGGATCCGGAACAGTTCGCGGAGCGCGCCGGCGCGGTCGGGCAGGTAGTGGATGACCAGGGCGAGCAGTGCCAGGTCGACGCTTTCGTCAGGCAGCCAGTCCAGTGGCTGGTTCAGGTCGTGCTGGCGCAGTTCCGGGGTGGGGCCGAGCCGCTCGCGGGCGATGTTGATCATGTCGGTGCTGGCGTCGCAGCCGATGAAGTGGGCGCCGCCGCGCAGGAGTTCGGCGGCGTACAGACCGGGCCCGCAGCCGGCATCGAGGACGGTGAGTCCCGCGACGTCGCCGAGCAGGCCGAGCACGGCGGGCCGGTCGTAGTGGGCGTTGTAGGCGCTGACCGCGGCCTCGTCGGCGAAGAGGTGGGCATACCCGTCGTAGAGCGCCCGGCCGGCGAGGGCTTCCGTCATCCCCGTCCTCCCTGGTGAGCGGCTTCCAGATCGACGGTCCGGCCGGACGGCGGCGAGGGGAACATGGTGTCCAGCAGCGCCGGGTCGGCAGGCTCCGCCGCGACGAAGGCCGGGTAGAGGGTCCGGACGGCGTGCTCGAAGGCGTGCGGCGGCACGGGCCGGTCGTACTCGATGGCGGCGTCCAGGCGCTCGTCGAACTCGGCGATCCAGCGCCGGTAGCCGACCACGAGGGGATCGTCGGCGGGCCAGGCGGCGTAGATGCGACGGTGGGCGAGGGTGAAGGGGGTCGGGCTGCGCCGGTAGGCGGCGGCGACGGTCCCGGCCGCGCCGGGAACCTGGTGGTAGACGCTGCTACAGGCGCCGGTGTAGGCGAACCGGTAGCCCTCGGCGTACAGGGTCAGCCACATCGCCCAGTCCTCGCAGTGCTGGAGGGTCTCGTCGAACCGGGCCGAGGTTCCAGTGTAGTTGCGGACGGTGACCGCTCCGGTGTGGATGAAGTTGGCGACCAGCAGGAAACCGGGATCGAAGGGGTAGCCCTTGCGCAGGACGGCGGCGCCGTCGGCCGGCCGCGGTATGGCGTCGACCCAGCGGTCGCTGACCAGCGCCGCGCCGTAGGCCACCTCGACGCGGGGATCAGCCAGGGTGGCGGCGGCGGCGGCCAGGTGGTCGGGCAGGAAGACGTCATCGTCATCCAGGAAGGCGAGCAGGTCTCCGGAGGCGGTGGCGGCGCCCAGGTTGCGGGCGTGCGAGACGCCCCGCCGCTCTGGCAGCTCCAACAGGGTGATCGCGAGCCGCCCGCCCCAGGCGTCGATGACCTGCTCGGGTGGGGTGCCGCCGTCGGCGACGACGATGACCTCGAAGTCGCGCAGGCTCTGGCGGTCCAGGCTGCGCAGGGCCCGGTCCAGGTGCGCGGGCCGGTCGGCGATGGGGATGACGACACTGATCACTGGCTGCTCCCGGCGTAGGGCTGGCAGCGGACTCGGGTGGTGGCCAGCTGCCAGGCCCGGCCGCCGGGCGCGGTCAGGCGCGCGGCGGTTCGGGCCGGGACGGCGGCCAGTCGGTAGATGTCACAGCGGGAGTTCCCGCCGCCCGCCTGCTTCGTGCGGATGTGGAGTTCCCGCAGGGCGCGGCCGTCGCGGCTGATCTCGATGCCGCGGCCGTGCTGGGCGTCGGTGACGAGCAGGGTTCCGCCCAGGAGTTGCTGGCAGCCTCCGGCGAATTCGGTGAACAGCGCGTCTGGTGGATCGGCGTCGTAGGTGAACACGATCTCGCCAGTGGCGGGGTCGATCTCCAGGACGCGGGAGCGGCGCACGGCGCGCCCGTTGTCGAACACCAGCACGCTGCCGCCGGGCAGGGCGGAGGGCTGGTGCGGCCCGGACAGCTGGCCGGGTCCCCACCACCAGCGCACCGCACCGGCGCGCGGGCTGACGACGGCGATCAGGTCGAGCTCGCGCACCGCGACCAGGGTGTCGCCGTCGTCCCACAGGCCGGCCGGATGGGCGGGCACGGTCTCCAGGGTGTTGGCGTGCAGCACGTCGCACGGCGAGCCGGGCAGGTCCCGCAGCACACGGGAGACCTCTCGCCCGCGTCGCCCCGCGAGTCGGTGCAGGTCAGCGCATCCGGACGTCGCCGTGGCGCGGCGGGCGAGCTCGTCGTGGACTAGGCCGCGCAGGTGGTCGACGGTGGCGAGCAGGTCGTACAGCGAGTGCTGCTCGGCTGGCCGCCCGCCGGCGTCGAGGACGGTGATCTGGTTGTCCAGCAGCAGGTACGGGCCGCCGGGCGCCGGGATGAGGCGGGGCTGCTCGGTCAGGACGTGCACCCGCCCGTCCGCGGCGACGTCCAGGTCGTGGTGGGCGGGCACCGGGGTGCTCCAGGCCACGCTGGAGTCGGGGCGGAGTTTCAGCACCGCGTGCAGCAGCACGATCGCGTACAGGCTTCCGTCGGGGCCGAGCTCGACGTGGTTCCAGCCGCGCAGGTACGACGGCGGGTCGTCGCCGGGGTCGGGCTGCCCGGCGGCGTTGCTCCAGGCGTGTACGAGCCGGCCGTCTTGGTCGGTCAGGCACGCCACCGGGTCCTGGTACGACGCCGACCGGCGAGAACAGCAGCAGGACGTCGTCCGGCCTGCCGCGGTCTGGGTTCTCGCCGGTCACCGCATCTCCTGGCGCACGGCGTCGGCGAGGCGGCAGGCGACCTGCTCGGCGACGCGCTCGCCGAGCGTGGGGCTGGAGCCCGTCGCGGTGTAGACGACGCCGCCGACGGTGGCGGCGTCCGCCGGGAGCGGGAAAAGGTGATAGGTGAACCGGCGGGGCGGGTCGCCCACCGGCCCGGCGGGTGCGGGGCGGGTGGTGTGCGGGGCGATGTGCATGACCAGGCTGGACTCGACCATGCTCGCGTGGTGGTCGACGTCGCGGGGAATGCCGGTCTCGGCGGCCAGGGCGTCGCGGAAGTCCTCGCCGACCACGTCCCACCAGTTCACGATCATCACCCGGGTGCCGGGGATGGCGTCGGCGATGATCCGCGCGGCCTCGCAGAGGAAGCTGATGTTGTCGATCGCGGAGTTGACGACGACGAGGCGGCGCAGGCCGTGGCGCGCGAGCCCGGTGAGCACCTCGGTGATCAGGCGGGTGAAGAGGTCGCCGCTGAGGTTGAGGACGCCTGGGAAGTCGCCGCCGAGGCGCTGGGGCGGTGTCGCGACCCCGTAGCCGAGGGTCGGGGCGATGAGGGCGCCGGGAAGGTCGCGGGCGAGCCGGCCGGCGAAGTAGTCGCTGATCATCGTGTCGGCGGCCAGCGGCAGGTGCGGGCCGTGGGGCTCGACCGCGCCCACGAGCACGATCACCACGCTGGCGGCTTCACCGGTGTCGGGAGCCGGATCGCGGGTCGCGTCGTCGAAGGCGGGCCAGGTCATCTCGCCGAGCAGCAATTGAGGAAGTCCTCCTTGTTGCAGCAGCCGCCGTCTGCGGCACACGGCGCCCAGGTCGCCCCGTGGTTCTCCAGGCAGAACCCCGCGTCCTGGACGCGGCCGACCGGGTGCAGGTCCTCGGCGGAGTAGCGCGAACAGCGGTAGGCCACCCCGTGGATGTCGATGAACAGGTAGTCGTGCCCTGCCCGGCACTCCAGACCCCGCGGGCCGGCGAGCGCGGTGAGCGCAGGCCTGGTCAGCGCCGGGTCGCCGCCCGCCTCCTCGATGACCTGAACGGCGCGTTCGTGGTCGTGGCGGTGAGCGCAGGCCTGGTCAGCGCCGGGTCGCCGCCCGCCTCCTCGATGACCTGAACGGCGCGTTCGTGGTCGTGGCCGACGGCGCACAGCAGCGGCACCGCGCCGGTGGGGCTGGCGGTCGGGGTGTCCGGGTCGTAGCCAAGGTCGAGATTGAACCGGAGCCCGGCCGCCCGTGCCGCGTCGCGTGCCCGCCGGGCCTGCGCAGCCTCGCCGGGGTCGAACAGCAGCGCGTTTACGACGACGAAGCAGCCGGGCGAGCGCGGCGGCGTCGATAAACTTCTCCAGGCTGATCTGGCCGGGGTGCCAGGTCAGCCACAGCGACACCTTGGCCATCTCGGCGGCCTCGGCCAGCAGGGGCAGGCGACGCTCGAGCAGCGAGGCGTTCGACAGCAGCTCCACGTAGCGGACGTTGTCCTGGCGGGTGAGCCAACCGGCCTGTTGGAGGAAGAACGAGGACGTGAACGGTTCGCCGAGGCTGCCCAGGCGGACCTCGACCGGATGCGGTCGGTTCCCGATCCAGCCGACCACGGCCGCCAGCACGTCCCGGTCGGCCGGGTTGGTCCAGTCGTAGCGGCGGCTCTTGGACCAGTCCCCGGTCGACACGCAGTACGGGCAGCCGAAGTTGCACAGCCGCTGCCCGGCCACGTACCAGATCCTCATCGCGTCGGTCATGGCGGTCCTCCTCCCAGTTGGGTCAGCCGAAGGCGGCGATCGGGCGGAACTCACGGGCGCCGTAGTCGAGCCGCTGGTTGTGGCAGCGCCGGCACGGCAGGCCCGCCGGCGCGTCGTCGACGCCGAACACCTGGCGGCGCAGGGCGACCGCGGCGTCGCTGGTCATGATCTCGTGGAGGCTGCCGGCGGTGATGTTGCCGAACCGTTCCCGTTGGTAGTAGTCGTTGCAGCACAGGAACAGGTCGCCGGCAACGCTGATGTTGGCATGGTGGACCGGCCAGCCGCAGCCCGTCAGCCGCCCCCGGATGTCGACGTTCTGGAAGTAGCCGCCGCCCACGGCACCGGCCCGGTCGCAGGTGGCACTCGCGAACACCTCCACGCCGGCGGGCTCGTACCGGGCGCGCACACCGGCCAGGTTGCGGTCGAGGCTCGCCCCGACGCCGTTGACGACGATCTGGACCGGCAGCCCGGCCTCGATCGCGGTGTCCAGGTTGGCCGTGGTCCGCAGGAAGCTCCGTGAGCCGGTGAGGCGCGCGAACTCGGCCTCGTCGGTGGAGGGCAGGTTCACGATCAGGTGCCGCAGCGCCCCGGGTCGGCGCAGGGCCTCGATCCGGTCGGGGGTGAGCGCGGAGGCGTTCGTGTAGAGCGCCAGCTGCAGGCCGTACCGGGACAGCACGCCGAGCCGGTCGGTGAACAGCCGGTCCAGCAGGGGCTCGTTGAAGAACTGGAACGTCACGTACCGCAGCGTCGGGACGGCCGCCAGCTTGGCCGCGACCTCCTCGAACAGCCCCAGCTGCATCGTCCGGCGCGGCTTGGGATCGGTGGCCACGGGGCAGAACCGGCAGCCCCAGTTGCAGTGCGCGGTCACCTCGATCTCGCCAGAGATCAGGTGATAGCCCCGGCACAGCTCGCCCGACTCCTGCAGCCAGCCCCGGGCCACCGCCGCGGCGACCAACTCGGCGCCGAACCGCTCCGCCAGCGCACCGGCCTCGACCGGGCCCGCGGCGCTGGCGCGCAGCAGGTCCAACATCGCCTGGTCGCTCTGCCACACGATCCGGAGGTCCAGACCGACGATCCCGAAGGCCACACCGGGCCCGGGCGGTTCCCCGGTGGGTGCGGTGGGCCCGTAGGTGTCGCTCCAGTAGCTGACCGGGGACGCCTCACCCGGCATCACCCGGGTCAGGTACGGCGAAGTCTGCAGGTGACGGTCACCACCACCCACGCCAGACCCCTCCCCGGCTCGGCGCGCCCGATCCAGGGCGCGGACGGCGGGCGCTTGTCACTGCGCACCACTCTGCACAGTGCAGGAACTCACATCGTGAGGACAGTATCTGAGTCCGGACCGAACGTGACAAGCCCCTGACGGGTTTTCGGCGCCGCGCGGTGGGGCGGAAGGGCGCGAGAAGGAGTCAGGGGCCGCAGCCTTCTGGAACGGCTGCGGCCCCTGACGGCTGAGGACGTCGGTCGCGCTACCTGCCGTGCCGCACTGGCTCCTCCGCCAAGCCGCCGAGCAGGTCGTCGAACTCGCCGTCGGTCACACCGGCCACGAAGGCACCCCACTCGGACTCGGTGAAGTAGAGGACCGTGCCGCCCAGACCAGCGGCGCCCCGCACCATGATCGCCTGCCGCCCCGGCTCGAAGACCTTGTCGTCCCGGCGGAAGTCCGCCGGGACCTGCTCGGCCGGAATGTGCCCGGTGATGATACCGCCGTCCCCAACGCTGCCCCAGATCTGCGCGCCGGCCTGCCTCCTGGTCTCGTCGACGAAGGCCGCCCAGACGTCCGGGGTGAACCACAGGTCGGGGCCCGACGGGAACTTGGAGTCGCGGACGCCTATCCGGCGGGCCGCGCCAGATCCGGCCGCGGCCACCTGAACGCAGTTGGCAGTCGGCTCGCTGCGAGTGGACTTGCGCCAAGCGGTGACGAGGGGGGCGATGGCGGGCGTGCTCACGGCACTGTTTATGGTGATCGCTTCCTAACGGTCAGGCAGCTTCGTCGCGGCCTGGCTGATGAACTCGACGCTGCCGGCGGGAGACAGCGCCACCTCGGCCAGCAGGTCGTACCGCTCGGCGTAGCGGGCGACCTGCGCCGAGTCGGTCACGATGACGTCGGTGGTGATGGACTCGATCGCCGCCACCACCGGGTCGCCCGGGTCGGGGTAGGTGTAGAGCGACAGCGATCCCGGCAGCGTCTGGTAGTCGCGCACCACCGCCTCGATCGGCAGCACCCGCACCGTGACGTTCTCCTCGCCGGCCCGGGCCGCCAGGTGCGCGAGCTGCTCGCGCATCACCGGCGGCGGCGCGGAGGGCCGCCGGACCGCGGCCTCGTCGATCAGCAGCTCGTAGCTCGGAGCGCCCGGGCGCCGCAGCATCCGCTGCCGACCAGCCCTGCCCTCCAGCACGCCCTCGACGGTGGCCTCACCCGCGGGCATGACGCCCGGGAGCAGCAGCCGGGCGCGGGCGTACTCGGCCGTCTGCAGCAGGCCAGGAACCGAACTCGGCTGGTACTCGCGGATGCCCACCGCCCCGGCTTCGAGGTCCGCGTACAGCACCTGCCGCTCGCCCATCACCCGGGCACCGGACTCCCACCAGCCCCTGGTCGCCGCATCCTGGGCGATCCTCAGCAGGCTCGTCCACTCCGCTCCCTCGACACCGAGCGCCTCCAGCAGCTTCATCACGTCGTTGATGTCCGGGGAAACCCGGCCGTTCTCCAACCGCGAGATCTTCGACCGGTCGACCCCGATGCTCCTCGCCAGCTCCAGGTGGTTCAGCCCGGCGGCCTCGCGGAGTCGTCTCAGCTCCTGCGCGAGCCGGTAGCGGCGGACGTACGGGCTGATCATGAACAATCCCAACGCGCGGACTCGTGAACTGTGCGGGGATCCGCACTTGTCGATCAGGCTATCAGTGCTGAAATTCGCGAAGATGCAGGCATCGGCACACCCGTCACCCGCGTCGGCGAGGCGCCGGACCGCTACCTGGCCCGATGGCCAGCTTCCGATCTTGTCGACAAACGGTCCCTTCCCGGCAAGATCAGAACGGCAGTTCGTCGCTGTAGCCACCCGCGAGCGCGGCCCAGGGGTCGATCACCGGAACTCCTCGGATGGGCCGATCGTCGATGTAGGTGTATGACCTCGGTGTCTGGGTTGTCACCAGACGCAGGGTCCGCTGCGCGAAGGAGTTCTCCTCCCAGCCGGGGAGATGACCCCCTCGTCCGCGCTGTGCGACCGCCGGATCCCCCCCCCCGACGGCGTCACAGCGTGGGACTCGGGGTCACATGCCGCAGGCCGGTACGGGTTCTCTGGAGGAAGCAGTGAGGATCCCCTGTGTCTGGCACGAGCTGGGACTGGCCGAGGAGCAGGAGCGGTCGATCCGCGTGATCATCTGGGTGGTGGTGGTTCTCGTCATCCAGGACCCGCTTCTGCTCGGCTGGTAGATCCCAGCGGCAACACAGCACCGGCGCCCTTGTCGCCTCCGCGGAGGCGACAAGGGCGCTTTGCCGTCGTGGGGGCGACCCGCCGATTGATGATCTTTTTCCGGTCAGGATGATCTTTTTCCGGTCAGCTCGACTGGTCGAAGACCCGGATCCCCGGGATCGGACTCTCCGTGGCCTGATCCGCCAGGACCCCCAGCGACAGCGCGATCGAGGCCAACGCCAGCGCCACCGGTTTGTTGTCGTCGATGTCGTGCATCTCCCGGGCGCCAGCGGCCGCCCGCCTCGCCAGCTCCCCGGCCATCACCCCCCGCCGCGCGCTGCCGCTCTGCATCCTCTCCGATACCCACCACACGATCATCCCCGTGCCCGTCCCCTCCGTCCCCCGAACACAGCAGCCCATCACCACCGAGAGATGTGTGCCGAGAACGTTCGATTATCGACAAGATCGGATAGCGGGGCGCCCGGCGGACACCCGCCTAGTTGACAATCTTGTATAGACGGAAGCCGCCGTAGGCGACGGCGAAAAACAGGATCGCGAGTAGGTCACCGCGGGCGATCAGCTGGAACCCGTGGTCGTGGCAGCGACTGAGCAGACCCCGGCGCCGCCGGTAGCACAGCCGGCCGGTCGTACGGGTCGCCGCGCCACAGCGGGACAGCCACGAGGAACACGAACAGCATGATCATCGCGAGGCCTCTCCGGAGGTAGGCGAGACATCGACGGGGCCGCGGCGCGGCGCCGGGAGGCCGGGCAGGATCCGCTCGCCGGCCATCCACCGCGCCAGCAGCTCCCGGTCGACCAGCTGGATGCGGTGGCGCCGCCCGAAGTCCGCGGCCGCGTCGGTGAACCGGCCCGAGGTGACCAGCAGCGCGACATCGGCACGGTGGTCCGTCCACGCGCAGCCGTTGCACTCCCGCACCGCGGACGGCCCCACCGAACGGCCCGGGTAGTGCTTGCACTGCACCGCGATCCGGGCCCCGCGCGGGGTGTAGGCAAGCACGTCCACACCGCCGTCCCCACGGCCCCCGACCACCCGCACCCGCAGGCAGCCGTCCCGGGTCAGGAGATCCGCGACGTGATGCTCGAACCCCGTCGGGCTCAGGGTGTCGACGGCGGCGGCCGCGGCCGCGGCCCTCCGGCCGATCTCGCGGATGCGGCTGGCGCGCACCGCGAGCCAGAGCCCGACAGCCGCCAGCACCACGAGGACCCCGAGCGGCAGCGTCCACCAGTCCCACGCTTTCACGAGCCCCTGGACCATCACGACGAGAACCACGCCACCGAACGCCACCGCCGTCACCCGGGGAACCACCCGCTCCCCCACCGTCGGCCGCGACGATGGACGCCCCCGCGCCCGGCGAGCCTGAGACGGACGAGTACGGCGAGCACTCGGACGACGCCGCGCAGACGAAGAACCCCGACGAGCCACCCATCCACTATTCGCGCACAACACGCCACATGAGGGTGCTTCGGCGACGTAGCGAGGAGATCCCGTCACGCAAACGGCACAAGAACCGGCCTACGTCGCTCCCGGGAAGACGAAAACGCACGTTTTCAATCCTGCGCGCCAGGAAGGTGCCGGTAAGAAACGTGTCACCAGCCGCAAACGCGGATGATCTTGTGCTGGCTGGCCACGTGTGCGAGACCGAGCGGCGACCGGGGTCGGGCCACGTGTCGAGTTGCTGGCGCGGTTCCTGGTCAGCCGCGGCTTCGGTAGTCGGCCGAGGGCCCGTCCTACAATGGTGCGGTGACCGACACTGTGGGTGGCCGTGCGGCGTTTCAGGTCTTGGTCCTGCCCTACAGGCAAACCGGGCAGGGCACGGAGTACGCCTTGTTCCGGCGTGCTGATGCCGCCTATTGGCAGGGTGTCGCCGGTGGTGGCGAGGCGGGTGAGTCTCCGGCGCAGGCAGCCCGGCGGGAAACCGCCGAGGAGGCCGGTCTGGTCGGCGAACGCGAGTTCATCGCGCTCGACGCGCGGGCCACGATCCCCGTCGTCTACGTCACCGGGGAGTTCACCTGGGGGCCGGACATGCTGGTGATCCCGGAGTACGCGTTTGGTGTCCGCGCGGAGGACGCCGAGGTGACGTTGTCGGACGAGCACACCGAGTACGGCTGGTTCAGCCTCGACGACGCGGTGAAGGCCGTGCAGTGGGATTCCAACCGCACCGCCCTGTGGGAACTGGACCATCGGCTACGCCACGGCGTCGGTCACCGCGCCGCCTGAGCGACCAGGTCCGCGACCCGGCGGCCGAGCACTGTCGCGGTGTCCGTCCCCGACTCGTACCGGGCGGCTGCGACTGACTCCGCACACTCGCGTAGTCGTCGACGATGTCCCCGCGTGTGGTCCGCGGTGAGGCGTGCGTGTTCGTGTGGATCGTCGAGGAGACCGTCGGGTAGACGCGCGGCGGTCAGGGCCGTGGTGGCCTGCTGGGTGTCCAGCGTCCGCCAGGCCGCTGGACTGGTATCGCGGAACGCCATGTCGATGAACGCTGTGACCGGTCCGCCGGCGGACCGTGCCACCGTGAACGCCGCCGCGACCGTGGAGGCGGGCAGGTAGGTACGGTTCTCCTCGTCGGTGAGGGCGCCGGTATCACGGGTGAGGCCGCGTAGGGCGGGGAACAGGGCGATCGTGGGCGCGCGCAGCCCGATCGTGGTCGGTAGGGCGTGGACCTGGACCGGGCCGTCGGGGTTGAGGAACGCCAGCGAGTTCGCGACCAGTGTCACCGGACCGGCTACGCCGGTCAGCAGGTGTAGCAGGGCGGTTGTCTTGCCACTGCCTCGCCCGCCGAGCAGGCACATCGCTCCCGTCGGGGTCATCACGCTCGCCGCGTGTAACGGGATCCAGCCCGCAGCGATGATGAAACTGGCCCGTGACCTCGTTGCTTATCGCAAGACCGGCTCCTCCCGCTCCGGGGGAACCCGTCACACCCGGGAGTTCCGCTGCCCGGCGCGGGCCCGGTTCGCCGCCGCGATACACGACCACGCAGCTCGCGGGCTCGATGTAGTCCCCGCGGTGCTGCCCAACGACGCCGGTGATCTCGTCACCGAGCATGGCGCCCACCGCTACCTGCTGGCCCAGCGCGCCCTGGGGGCTCCTCTGGGACAGGACGTGCGGCGTTGCGCCCGGAGAACCTCTCGGCGCTGCGGGACTTGCCGGTCACGCTCGTGCACGGCGACGTGCACCCGGGCAACATCCTGACCGCCGACGGTCACATCAGCGGAATCCTCGACTTCGATCTCGCCCGGCTGGCCCCGCCCGCCTACGAACTCGCCCGCGCGCTGCTCTACTGCACACCCCCCGCCGGGCCGGTCGCGAGCTACGCGCCGCGGGTGACCGCGTTCCTCGCCGGCTACCTCGCGGTGTGCCCGTTGAGCCAGCACGAGCTCGCGACGATGGTCCCGCTCTTCGAGACAACACAGATCATCGACACCTTCGGCCTCGCCGTGTGCGACAGCGCGACGCCAGCTCTGCTGGCTTTCGGGCACGCACGTTTCGCGTTGCTGTACTGGCTCCACCGCAACGCCGCAGCCCTGACCCTCTTCGCCCTGCAGACGCGCCAGGACCGGTTGTCGCTAAGGAACACGCGGCTGCAGGCGCTGGTCTAACCAGCCTGCGGTGCAGCCGCGGCGATGTCGTGGCGGGCCCATTTCGGGGTGCGGAAGGGGTTGAGGTCGATGCGGGTTGGCTACGTCAGAGTCAGCAGCGTCGACCAGAACACGGTGAGGCAACTTGACGGGGTGGACGTTGAGCGGATGTTCACCGACAAAGCGTCCGGGGCAGCGCACCCGTGCGATGTGGCTGTGGTCTGTGGATCGTGGCGTCCTATCCTGTCCGGATGCAGGAATCCACGGCGGGTCACGAACGTCCGGTGCGCGGCTTCGAGCTGATCTGCGAGATCGAGCCGCCGACCCGGCCGGACCTGACCCATGCCCGCCACCAGATCGGCGTTCTGAGCCCCGTCACCGACGCGTTCCTGATCCCCGACAACCACATCGGACGCGCGACGGTGTCGAGCATCGCCGTCGCCCACGAGGTGCAGACGATGGGGGGACGCAGCATCGCCTGCGTGAACTCCCGCGACCGTAACCTGCTCGGCTTCCGCCGCGACCTGCTCACCGCCGCGGCCTACGGCGTCGAGGAATTCCTGTTCGTCCACGGCGACAAACCCACCGCCGGGAACCGAACCAGCGACCTGACCGTGCGCGCGATGATGGACGAGGCCCGCGCGGCCAGCGAGGATCCGGTCTTCGCGGACATGCCGGCGTTCCGGGTCGGCGCCGCGGCCGGCCTACGTCCGCTGCCCACATGGAAACGAGCGGCCGACTTCCTGTTCGTACAGGTCAGCTACTCGATGGACGCCCTGCTGCGCTGGCGCGACGCCCATCCGGTCGAACTGCCGATCTACGCCGGCGTCATGGTCCTCGCGAGCGCCGGGATGGCCCGCCGCCTCGCCGCGACCATCCCCGACATCGACATCCCCGACGACCTCGTCCAAGCAGTCGAACGGGACCAGGCGGCCGGGGTCGAAGCGGCCTGCGACCAGGTGCTACGGCTGCGCGACAGCGGCGCCTTCGCCGGTGTGCACCTCGTCCCGGTTAGCCGCTACCGCCAGGTCGCCACCCGACTTGAGGACCTTCTCTAACCGCCCGGGCCGTTTCTCGCAGGTCTTGGTACCCCTCACGCAGGGTCCAGCAGTCGATCAGCTGCTCCGGAGTGCACTCCCGCCGCATGGAAGTCCGACCTGGCCCGGGAGTTCGGCATCAGCCGCGAGAACGCCGGCCTGCCGGCCTCTACTGGGACGACCTCCCCGAGGACAAGATCGCGGCGATCCCGGTCCTGGCGGCGCTCCGGTCTCACACAGGCTGACCTGGTCAGCGAACATTCCCTCCGGATAGAAATCCGGTGGCCTGCCTGGCAGGTCCTCCCAGCTCAGCGGGCCTGCCGCCTGCGAAAACGTTCTTCCCAAGCGGTGGAATGACCTACGCACACCACCTGGCGATCATGACTTCTCGGAATCCGTCTCACGCGAGATAGCGAGGCGCTCGCCCGCCATCTGGCCTGCTGGTTCCTCGACGAGGTCCAGCCGGCGATTGCCGGGGCTCTGGTGCTCGTCCGAGTCTCTGAGACCCCGGGGACCTGGGCCGAGTACGTCGTCGGCGCTGCCGGGCGACTGCCGGAGCCCCGGCCGGTCTGCTCGTGGCGGAGCGGTTTGGCCCGACGTTTCAGGGCGAGGGCGTCACGGCTGGCCAGCGGGCGGTCTTCCTGCGGCTGTCCGGGTGCAATCTGACCTGCTCGTTCTGCGACGAGCCCCATACGTGGGACTGGCGCCGGTTCGACCGGTCGGAGCACAGCGAAGCGATCCGGGCGCGCGCGCTCGTGGACTGGCTGCTCGCCCAGCCGGCCGAGCGGGTGGTCGTGACGGGGGGGAGAGCCGCTGCTCCAGCAGCGGCGGCTGGTCCCGCTCGTCGCGGAGCTCCATCGCGCCGGCCGTCGGGTCGAGATCGAGACGAACGGGACCGTCGTTCCCGCCGACGACCTGGTGGCGGCTATCGACCGGTTCACGATCTCGCCGAAGCTGTCCGGTTCGGAGGTTCCGGAGCCCAGGCGGATCGTGCCCGCGGCGCTGCGCGCCTTCGCCGGGCTGAGCAGCGTGGCGTTCAAGTTCGTCGTCTCCCGGCCCGCCGAGGAGATCGAGGAGATCGCCGCGCTCGAAGCGCGGTTCGGCACGTTGGCCGACAGGTGGGCCATCGATCTGATGGTCAGCCAGGAACTGGACCTGTCCCGCGCCGGCAAGAGCCCCACAGCCTTCGCCTCGATCTCGGACATGATCAGCGCGTTGTCCGGCCGGCCGGTGCGCGTGGGCAGCCCGTTCTGGCAGCTGACCAAGACGGAGATCGTCGCCTGGTACCTCGCCGAAGGGCTGCCCGCCGCCGACCTGCTGCGACATCACCCTCGACGACGACCAGATCCTCCTCCGACTCGGCGACCCGTCCGTTCCGGTGCCCGAACTGTTCGCCGCCGCGACCCACCGGGACAACATGACCACGGCGACGAATCCGAACAGCCGCTGGCTGTTCCCCGGCCGCCGCGCCGGCCAGCCACTACACCCCGGCAGCCTGCTCGACCAGATCCGCGCCCTCGGCGTCCCGATACAGGCCGCCCGGATCGCCGCGCTACGCCAGCTCGTCCTGCAAGCGCCCGCCCCGGTCGTCGCCCAGGCCCTCGGCTACCACCCGATCACTACCCAATGACACCGCGCCGAAGCCGGTGGAACCTGGAGCCACTACGCCCGGGAGGCCACGAACATGTTCGCTGACCAGCTCGTTCACATCGTCACTTACGACACGGCGTGGCTCGCCCAGTTCGCTGAGCAGCAAGACCGGCTCCGCGCCGTCCTGGCCCCGTGGCTGGCCGGCGCGATCGAACACATCGGGTCCACCGCGGTTGCCGGCATGCCCGCCAAGCCTGTCATCGACCTGCTCGCCCCCGTGCGGTCGCTCGACGAGGCCCGGAGCGCGGTGCCAGCGATGGAAGCAGACGGATGGCTGTTCTGGCCTGATGATCCGTGCCGGCACTACCGGCTTTGGTTCCTGCGTCCGCGACCCGACGCCCGCACCCACCATCTGCAGGTGGTCGAGCACGGCCACCCCCACGCCACGGCACTGCTCGCGTTCCGGGACGCGCTGCGCGCCGACCCCGGACTGCGCCAGGACTATGCGGATCTGAAGAAGCACCTCTCCGGCGAGCACCGCGACAACCGCAACGCCTACACCAACGCCAAGAGCGACTTCGTCGACCAGGTCCTGCGCAGCACCGGGATCCAGCCGCTGCCACGCGATCTCCTACCCGAGTAGAACCCGCCCTCCCCGCCACCAAGAGCGAGGACAAGCCGGGCCTGAGGCCCGAACCCGCGACACTCGAATACGCGACTCTGCCCGTCTCAAACCCCGAGTCGTCAACCCGCCGTCAGGCCTGCTCGCCGGAGACCGTCCGCTGGGGGCGTACGCCGTCCGGCCGGTAGATCCTGGCCGGCGGCCCGGGGGGATCGGTGCCGAGGGTGTTCCCGCAGCGGGTGGAGATCCACGCCCGGGTGCCGCCGGGATGCGGCGCCGGCCGCCAGCTTTCCAGGTCGTAGGTCTCGCCGGTGGCGAAGCCCTTCCCGCCGTTCAGCGCCGGTAGCTGCGCGAAGTTCTGATGGCACGCCAGCTGGTCGCGCAGACTGTCGGCAAGCTCGCCGCGCAGGCCCGTCACACACCCCTGCACGGCCTGCCAGATCTCGGCGGCAACCTGGCCGCGGTCCCCGGCGCGCCGCCCCTCGGGGGTGGGCCGCACCTGGACGCGGAACCGGCCGTCCGCCCACTGCTGCACGATGATCTCCTCGACGTAGCGGCTCGGGCCGCAGTAGGGCGTGCTGGCGCCGGCACGGCTGCCGGTGCCCGCGCCGGCGGCCTGCGGGCTGTGTGTCGTTTCGGGGCTGTGTGTTGCCTCGGGGCCGGGGATGGGGCTCGGGCCGTGCGCGGGAGTCGGGCCGCCGGGGGGATGCACCCCCGCGGCGGCGAGCAGCCCCACCGCCGGGACGCCCAGCAGGAGGACCCGCGCGAGGACCGCGCACAGGCGTGCCCCCACAATCCCGGACGCGGTACTCCCTGCGGTCCCCGCCACGTGTGCTCCCCCGGGTCCGGGGCGGGTGGGTTCCGCCGGTTACCGCCGCGTCAACCCACCGCACCGGCAGCCGTTAGGCGGCCTCGGGGGCGGGGCGTCAGCGGTGCAACGTACGGCGGCGGCCCACCGCCCGCCACACCAGCAGCACGACGATACCCCCGATGATCGAACCGACGATGCCGGACGGTTGCAGCGCGCCCTCGCTGAGATCACGGTTGAACAGGACGTAGCCGAGGAAACCGCCGACGAACGAGCCGACGATGCCGAGCAGGATCGTCGCAGGGATACTCATCGGGTCGGGCCCGGGCACGAGCAGGCGCGCGACCGCGCCGGCAACGAGACCAAGCAGCACCCAGCTGATGAGAGTCCAGACCACGGAAGACCTCCGGCCAGTAATGATCATCGATGGCCAACCGATGATCGAGGAGCTAGGACGTCCGCCGTATACCCGACCGACCCGGTTCGTCAAACAACGTCCGGAACGTCGTCCCGCGGACAGCCTGCCCGTCGAGATGACTCAGGAGATGGTGCGCCGCTGGATGGTGACCTCGTGCGGCTCACGGTCGGGGGTGTCGAGGGCGAAGCTGATGATCCGCCGAGGATGGATGCGGATGATCGCACCGTCGATGCGGCCGGCGGGACCGTCCGGGGCCTGGATGGCCTCCGCGGCGCCGCGGATCTCCAGGAAACGCACCCGCCACGGGTCACTGGAGACGATGTCGTCGATGACGATCGCGGCCCTGCCCTGCCGGGAGACGTTGTGGAACTTCTGGCTCGCGGCCATGTTGTACCCGCCGATGTCGATCGTGCCCAGCTTCTCGTTGAGGCTGAACCCGACCGGGTTGACCTGCGGGGTGCCGTCGGCCTGCACGGTCGCCAGCCGGCCCAGGGGCTGGGTGCGCAGGTAGTCGGTCTCGAGCTCGGTGAAGGTCATGGCTTGCCTCCTCTGGTGGGGCGGAGCGGGGCCACGGGGACCGCCCCGACACTAGGGCCTGTTTGGGAAGTTTATCGGGGCAGCCATTCGTTGATCGCGGCGATGGTGACTGTT